>NZ_JNAH01000003.1:0-300000 GCF_000759885.1 Prochlorococcus marinus str. GP2 | reverse complement strand
CATTGCTTGTAAGCTCACGGTTTCATGTTCTATTTCACTCCCCTCCCGGGGTTCTTTTCACCTTTCCCTCGCGGTACTGTTTCTCTATCGGTCACACAGTAGTACTTAGCCTTACGAGGTGGTCCTCGCAGATTCACACGGAATTCCACGTGCTCCGTGCTACTCGGGATACAGCTAGGTCAACTTATCTTTCGATTACGGGGCTTTCACCCTCTGTGGCACGCCATTCAAACGTTTCTTCTAGACTTGTTGATCCATATTGCTGTCCCACAACCCCGATAGTCAAGACTATCGGTTTGGGCTATTCCCCGTTCGCTCGCCGCTACTGAGGGAGTCGTTATTTACTTTCTCTTCCTCCAGCTACTAAGATGTTTCAGTTCGCTGGGTTAGCTCGCACCAACCTATATATTCAGCTGGCCGTACATGGGGTTGCCCCATTCGGAAATTCCCGGATCAAAGTGTGCTTCCAACTCCCCGAGACTTATCGCAGGTAACCACGTCCTTCATCGCCTCTGTGTGCCTAGGTATCCTCCGTGAGCCCTTTGTAGCTTGACCAATAACTTCAAAAAATTGAAGCATCAGCTTAATAGAATTGTTATTTAATGCATTCGCACAAATAATAAATCTGCATCATTAAAGATGCTTATTGTCTTTAAAAATAATCTATGCAGTTGTCAAGGTTCTCTGAAAACAATGAAAATAATTCAATGAGTCCAGCATCTTAATAAGTTTGATTAGGAAGCTAGATTCGTTCAGAATTTGATCACACCTAAAAATTTCCCTTCAATAAATTTATGGAAGAGGTGGTAATCAGTGGAGGTAAGCGGACTCGAACCGCTGACATCCTGCTTGCAAAGCAGGCGCTCTACCAACTGAGCTATACCCCCAACATAGAGATATGGGCCATCCTGGACTTGAACCAGGGACCTCACCCTTATCAGGGGTGCGCTCTAACCACCTGAGCTAATGGCCCAGGAAAAATAATGGGTGTGACCTAGAAAAAACTTAGGAAATAAAATCCTTAAATAAATTAAGAATGTGAGATACCGATCGACCTAAGGTGACAAAATTAATATTTAACATTTTGTTGTCTCCCTGTTAGGAGGTGATCCAGCCGCACCTTCCGGTACGGCTACCTTGTTACGACTTCACCCCAGTCATTAGCCCCACCTTCGGCGTCCTCCTCCACAAGGGTTGGAGTAACGACTTCGGGCATGGCCAACTTCCATGGTGTGACGGGCGGTGTGTACAAGGCCCGGGAACGTATTCACCGCAGTATGCTGACCTGCGATTACTAGCGATTCCTACTTCACGTAGGCGAGTTGCAGCCTACGATCTGAACTGAGCCACGGTTTATGGGATTTGCTAGCCCTCGCGAGTTTGCTGCCCTTTGTCCGTAGCATTGTAGTACGTGTGTAGCCCAGGGTGTAAGGGGCATGATGACTTGACGTCATCCACACCTTCCTCCGGTTTATCACCGGCGGTCTTTCTAGAGTGCCCAACTAAATGCTGGCAACTAAAAACGTGGGTTGCGCTCGTTGCGGGACTTAACCCAACATCTCACGACACGAGCTGACGACAGCCATGCACCACCTGTCACTGCATTCCCGAAGGCACCCTCAAATTTCTAAGAGGTTCGCAGGATGTCAAACCCTGGTAAGGTTCTTCGCGTTGCATCGAATTAAACCACATACTCCACCGCTTGTGCGGGCCCCCGTCAATTCCTTTGAGTTTCACACTTGCGTGCGTACTCCCCAGGCGGAACACTTAACGCGTTAGCTACGACACCGAAGGGGTCGATTCCCCCGACACCTAGTGTTCATCGTTTACGGCCAGGACTACAGGGGTATCTAATCCCTTTCGCTCCCCTGGCTTTCGTCCATGAGCGTCAGTAATGGCCCAGCAGAGCGCCTTCGCCACTGGTGTTCTTCCCGATATCTACGCATTTCACCGCTACACCGGGAATTCCCTCTGCCCCTACCATACTCAAGCCTTTCAGTTTCCACTGCCATGATGGAGTTAAGCTCCACGCTTTAACAGCAGACTTGAAAAGCCGCCTGCGGACGCTTTACGCCCAATAATTCCGGATAACGCTTGCCACTCCCGTATTACCGCGGCTGCTGGCACGGAATTAGCCGTGGCTTATTCCTCAAGTACCGTCATATCTTCTTCCTTGAGAAAAGAGGTTTACAGCCCAGAGGCCTTCGTCCCTCACGCGGCGTTGCTCCGTCAGGCTTTCGCCCATTGCGGAAAATTCCCCACTGCTGCCTCCCGTAGGAGTCTGGGCCGTGTCTCAGTCCCAGTGTGGCTGATCATCCTCTCAGACCAGCTACTGATCGAAGCCTTGGTGAGCCATTACCTCACCAACTAGCTAATCAGACGCGAGCTCATCCTCAGGCGAAATTCATTTCACCAATAGGCATATGGGGTATTAGCGGTCGTTTCCAACCGTTATCCCCCTCCTGAGGGCAGATTCTCACGCGTTACTCACCCGTCCGCCACTAACCCGAAGGTTCGTTCGACTTGCATGTGTTAAGCACGCCGCCAGCGTTCATCCTGAGCCAGGATCAAACTCTCCGTTGTGTTCAAATCCTTTTGTAGATAAATCTACTCAATATGAATTGCATTCTCCAAATAAATATAAGATTGACTTAAGTTATTTAGGTTCAGCCTCCTTAAATAATTAAGGATTACTTTGAGTGCACATTAAAAAAAATTTCTAAAGTGACTTTCCAAGATCTCAGATCCGTTGGTTTCCAAAAGAACTAAAAGTTAGCAATTGAAAACAATTTATATATTCTTGACGGGACCTCACACCTTTATTGCAAATACATCTAAAAATTACCAATATAAATTTGATAAAGTCTAGACGCAATAAAAGCATCAGTTCCTAAGTTTTTAAATTTTCTAGGTGCCGAGTTAAACAAAAAGTGGATAACTCAATTAGAAGGGTAAACCCTTCTTCTGGCTGGAGATATTGACCGAAATCAAATGTCCAAAAAATTCATTCATTTACCAAAAATCAGATTTAAGATTAATGCTTGAATCATGCAAAAAAAAATATATTTTTGCCCAGAAGAAAATACTAAACCATCCAACTGTAATTGTGCAACCTTTTATACAAAAAATTTTTATTAATTTTTTATTTGTTCAAAGTCTCTTTAAACAACTAGGCTTAAATAGAAGGTTATAAATGTAATGGCAGAAAGATTTAGTCAGAAAAATTTAAGAGTGAGACCAAGTTCTGATGAAGAAAAAATTGTAACAAATGCAAAAAAACACTTCGAGAAGACTTTAGTCGAAATCTCAGGCGAGTTAGTCGGCAGTGTTGCTGCACTAGAACACCCCACAAAAGATAAAAAGTTAAATTACGTAGAAATATTTTTAAGAGACAACGTCCCAGTAATGATTTATCTCATTACTCAAAAACGATACGAAATCGTAAAAAAGTTCCTTACTGTGTGTCTTGAGCTACAAAGCACTAATTATCAAACGCGTGGAGTGTTTCCTACTAGTTTTGTTGAAGAAAATGGAAAGCTTATCGGAGACTACGGTCAAAGATCGATTGGCAGAATTACTTCAGCTGATGCGAGTTTATGGTGGCCCATTTTATGTTGGTACTATGTCAACAAAAGTGGTGATTATGCTTTTGGAAAAAGTCAAAGCGTACAAAGAGGTATTCAACTTTTACTAGATCTAGTTCTGCATCCAACCTTTGAGGGCACTCCTGTACTTTTCGTTCCAGATTGCGCATTTATGATAGATAGACCTATGGATGTATGGGGAGCACCTTTAGAAGTTGAGGTTTTACTTCATGGATGTTTAAAAAGTTGTATAAACTTGATGGAATTAAGTCGAGCAGATCATGTGAGCAGACTTTTAGATCAAAGACTTATTCTTACAAATCAATGGGTTAGGGATTTAGGAAGTTTCCTCCTAAAACACTATTGGGTTACCAGCCAAACAATGCAGATTTTAAGGAGAAGGCCAACAGAGCAATATGGAGATGATCAACACTTTAATGAATTTAATGTTCAACCACAAGTAGTTCCCTCATGGCTTCAAGATTGGCTAGAAAATAGAGGTGGTTATTTGATAGGAAATATAAGAACAGGTAGACCTGACTTTCGATTTTACAGTTTAGGAAATTCTCTGGCCTGTATATTTGGGGTACTGCCACCTGCAGAACAAAGAGCCTTATTTAGATTAGTTTTACACAACAGACAGCATTTAATGGCTCAAATGCCTATGAGAATATGTCATCCTCACATGGATGTCGAAGAATGGCAAAATAAAACCGGATCAGACCCAAAGAATTGGCCTTGGAGTTACCACAATGGGGGGCATTGGCCAAGTTTACTTTGGTTTTTTGGTGCGGCTGTTCTTTTACATCAAAAAAATTACACTTCTGATGATGTAATTCTTATGGAAGAAATGAGATCTTTAATAGAGGAATCGTATTGGTGTCAACTTAATCAGCTACCTAAGCAAGAGTGGGCAGAATATTTTGATGGACCGACAGGTACTTGGGTTGGTCAACAATCAAGAACTTACCAAACCTGGACAATAGTTGGTTTTTTATTAATGAATCACTTTTTAAGGGTAGAAAATAATGACCTAGATATGTTTAAAATTTAAACTTAAAATAAGCCAAGAGTTAATGATTTATCAATTGGTAAACATGCACCAATACCGAGATATATTGTTAGAAAAGTTCCAAACAAGAAAACAGACATTGCTATAGGTCTTCTAAAAGGATTAGAAAATTTATTAACGTTTTCTATGAAGGGTAGAATCATTAAACCTAGGGGTATTAGAGTTTGAAGGGCAATACCCAAAAGTTTATTAGGAACTACTCTAAGTATTTGAAAAACTGGATAAAGGTACCATTCAGGAAGTATTTCTAATGGCGTTGCGAATGGGTTTGCTTTATCACCTAACATTGCAGGATCAAGAACCGCTAGACCAACTACACATGCAATAGTTCCTAAAATAACAACAGGGAAAATATATAATAAATCATTTGGCCATGCTGGTTCACCATAGTAATTATGACCCATACCTTTTGCTAATTTTGCTCTTAATTTTGGATCAGATAGATCAGGTTTTTTTAACGTAGACATTTAATTTTTGTTAATGGTTTAAGTATAGAAGTTTATAAAGGTCCTGAAATGCCCTGTTTACGAATCATTAAAAAGTGCATCAACATGAATACAGCTAATGACCATGGTAAGACAAAAGTATGAAGACTATAGAATCTGGTAAGGGTTGATTGTCCAACACTTTCTCCACCTCTGAGTAACTCAACCATAAAATCACCAATTACTGGAATAGCTGCAGGAACACCAGAAACAATTTTGACTGCCCAATAACCCACTTGATCCCAAGGCAAGGAATATCCTGTAACACCAAAAGCAACTGTAATAACAGCCATTACAACACCTGTTACCCAAGTTAATTCTCTTGGCCTTTTAAAACCACCGGTTAAGTAAACCCTAAAGACATGAAGAATTAACATCAAAACCATCATTGATGCACTCCATCTATGCACAGATCTTATTAGCCATCCAAAACTAACATCAGTCATGAGATAACTTACTGAACTATAAGCTTGCGTTACTGTTGGCTTATAGTAAAAAGTCATTGCAAAACCTGTTGCAAATTGGATTAGGAAGCATACTAAAGTTATGCCTCCTAAACAATAAAAAATATTAACGTGAGGGGGTACGTACTTGGAAGTTACGTCGTCAGTTATGTCTTGGATTTCAAGTCTTTCTTGAAACCAGTCATAAACAGATGAAGAATTCGCCATCCAAAAAAAAATTAGCTTTGATATAAAGAGCTTACTTAAAATTCTTATACTTGGTGTTAACACTTAACCCAATGAATTCATCTTTTAACAAACTTTTAACATTCAAAATATTGATCGCTGTATTAATGATCAGTATTTTTTCTACCAATTTTTTATTCATTGATAGAGCCTATGCTCTTAGTGATAGCAAGCAATTAGTACTTGACGCTTGGACCTTGGTGAATGAGGGGTTTTATGACCCAGAAAAGTTTGATGAAATCCAATGGAAGAGAATTAGACAAAAAACATTACAGAAACAAATTGAAACAACTGAAGAGGCTTATTCTGCAATTGAAGACATGTTAAGACCTCTAGACGATCCTTTCACGAGAGTTTTACGCCCAAAAGATTATGAACTTCTGAAATCAAGCAATTTTGGTAGTGAGATTAATGGTGTTGGGCTTCAATTAGGTGACGATGAGGATAGAAATAAAGTTAAAGTTATATCTACTCTTGGGGGCTCCCCAGCAGAAGAAGCTGGAATAGTTAGCGGGGATATTATAGAGAAAGTAGATGGAATTTCATCTCAAGAACTTGGCCTTGCAAGTACTGCCTCAAAATTAAGAGGTGAATCAGGAACCAAAGTTTTAGTTGAAATTTCTTCGGAATCTGGAGAAATTAGAGAAGTAGATTTAGAGAGAAGATCAGTAGACCTTAGACCAGTAAGGACAAAAAGATTAAGAGAAGATTCTCATACAATAGGATATTTGAGAATAACTCAATTTAGTGAAAGCGTACCAAAAAAAGTTGAAGAAGCTCTTCAAGAGTTAAAAGAGAAAGATGTTGAAGGATTGATTCTGGATCTTAGAAATAATTCAGGCGGACTAGTAAGCTCAGGGATAGCAGTTGCAGACTCTTTATTAAGTGAGAGACCAGTAGTAGAAACAAAAGATAGGAATGGAATCAAAGATGCAATAATTTCACAAAAAGAGATATCTTTTGATGGCCCAATGGTCACTTTGGTAAATAAAGGGACGGCTAGTGCTAGTGAAATACTTGCAGGTTCTTTACAAGATAACGGTAGATCAATTCTTATGGGAAAACAAACTTATGGTAAAGGTTTAATTCAATCCCTAAAAAGTTTGGGCGAAGACAGTGGAATAGCCATTACTGTTGCTAGTTACATAACTCCTAACGGTAATAATATTCAAGGTCAAGGAATGACGCCTGACAAATTACTAGATTTACCTGAAGCGAGTGAATACG
Organism: Prochlorococcus marinus str. GP2; assembly: GCF_000759885.1. Classification (NCBI taxonomy): domain Bacteria; kingdom Bacillati; phylum Cyanobacteriota; class Cyanophyceae; order Synechococcales; family Prochlorococcaceae; genus Prochlorococcus; species Prochlorococcus marinus. The sequence continues at coordinate 292,943 of NZ_JNAH01000003.1, read as the reverse complement.
GAAATGCTGATGATAAATGGGTAAGGAATGCAGAATTATTTCTGGAGTCGGTTCTTGAAAAAGAAGATTTTTTAAATCAAGCTAGTGAAGCGAGTGATGAGGGAATAAAAAGCTGAAACGGCAAAATAAAAAGATAATTTAATCATTATGACTATTCAACGAATTTTTCATGACCCAATTCATAAAGAAATAGTATTTGATTCAGGAAAGCCAGAAGAATTAATGATTATGGAATTAATTGATACAGTTGCTTTTCAAAGATTAAGAAGAATAAAGCAACTAGGGGCGGCATCATTACTTTTTCATGGTGCAGAATCGAGTAGATTTACTCATTCAATTGGCGTATTTTGTATCGCAAGAAAGATATTTAAGAAATTAATTGAGTCTAAATCTTCATTTTGCGAAAATAAATTTGTACTATATGGAGCTGCTTTATTGCATGATTTAGGTCATGGACCTTTAAGCCATACCAGTGAAGTTTTATTCGATCATAATCACGAAGAATGGTCTCGAAAATTAGTTCAAAATTATTCTCCAATAAATTCAATACTCAAAAAATATGACAATAAATTACCCAGACAAATTGGGGAATTATTTGAATCAAAACAAATATTTTCAAAACCTTTAAAAACATTAATTAGCAGTGAAATTGATTGCGATCGTCTCGATTATCTTTTACGTGATAGTTACAACACTGGGACCAAATATGGTTTAGTGGATTTAGAAAGAATTATTTCAGCTCTTACTTTTTCACCTGATGGGAATATTGCAATCAAGCCAAAAGGAGTTATCGCCATTGAGCATTTCCTAGTACTAAGAAACTTAATGTATAGAACTATTTATAACCACAGAATTAATGAAATATCAACATGGATTCTGGAAAAAATAATATATACGATAAAACATAATTATTCAAAAAAAATTTGGTTAGATAAATCCCTCCATAAATGGATATTTTCCCCAGGAAACGTAGATTTTGATGAATTCATTAGATGTGATGATATAACCTTTTATTACCATTTAATAAGATGGAAAGATGAATCTTTTGAGCCCCTTTCTACACTATGCAAAATGTTTATCGATAGGGATTTATTAAAAGCATCAGATATAAGTTTTTTAAGTATGATAGAAAGACTAGAAATCCTTGCATTTGCAAGAAAATTATGCAAATCCAATAATTACGATTCAGAAATTTTTTGTGGAATTAAGGAAAGATCTTTTAATGGTTTTGAAACTAATAATGCATTAAAAATATGGGATGGCACCTTTCAAAACTCATTAGAAAATAGTTCTGCATTAATAAAAACTTTAATAAAACCTGAGGAAAGTACCTTTATTATTTACCCAGGTGTAATCAAAAATGAAATCGAAAATCAAATTTCAACATTAAAGAATCATATCTAAATTTATATCAATGGAACTCGTTTTAAATTATCCTAAATGTAAATATTCAGAAATTATATCTTTAAGAGACTTAGACAATATTAACGAATACCTTAAAAAATTTTCTTCGATTAAAGGACCTGTCGAAGCAAAATTTTTCGTAATAAACGACTCAATAAGTTCTCATCAATTATCAGAATTCAAAAATATTATTCACAAAATTAACGCTTGTTCTTTAACTATTTATTCTAATAATAGGAATACGATATTAGCTGGAAAGTCTCTAAAAATAGATTCAAATTTTGTTAATGCACAAGAGATTAAAAATAAGTTGCATTTATTTAATTCAAAAGAGAAAGAAGATACTCTTCATGAAGGGACAGTAAGATCAGGAGAGAGAATATCTTCAAATGGAAATCTCTGCATAATTGGAGACGTTAATCCCGGAGCCATAGTTTCCGCTCAAAAAAACATTTACGTTTGGGGCAAACTTCTAGGGATTGCTTTTGCAGGGAAGGGCGGAGATAAAAATGCCTCTATAGCATCACTTTATTTAAAACCTGTACAGTTAAGAATTGCTGATGTAATCGCTATTGGTCCAGAGGAGAAGCCTAAAAATCATTATCCTGAAATTGCCTTCATAGATGAGCAAACAATCTCTATTAATCCTTACATAATAGAAACTAAAAATTAATCAATAGATTTGAAATATTTTAACTAAAATTGAGAAATTTAAGAATTACTTAATCTTTAAAAGATTTAACTTTTAAAAAGTGGTCTTATTATTTAAAAAATTATTAAATTCTTGGCGGAAAATACTCGCACAATCTTAATTTGCTCAGGTAAAGGTGGAGTTGGTAAAACTACACTTACTGCAAATCTAGGCATTGCACTTGCTAACAGCGGAGCGACCACTGCTGTATTAGATGCTGATTTTGGTTTAAGAAATTTAGATCTTCTCTTAGGATTAGAAAATCGCATAATTTACACGGCTCAGGATGTTTTAGACAATAATTGTCGCCTTGACCAAGCATTGGTCAGACACAAAAAGGAACCCAATCTTGCTCTCTTACCTGCCGGAGACCCTAGGATGTTGGATTGGATGAAGCCCGAAGATATGAAAAAAATTAGTGAGCTACTAAGTAAAAAATTCGATTTTGTTTTAGTAGATTGTCCTGCAGGAGTAGAAGACGGTTTCAAAAATGCTCTTGCAGCTTGTAAAGAAGCTATCGTAGTTACCAACCCGGAATTATCTGCAGTGCGTGACGCCGATAGAGTGATAGGAATTCTTAATACTTCAGATATTAAGCCCATACAGCTTGTAATTAATAGAGTTCGGCCAAATATGATGGCTAGCCAAGAAATGCTATCTATCGAAGATGTTCAAGGGATCCTTTCTTTGCCTTTATTGGGTATTGTTTTAGAAGATGAGCAGGTAATAATAAGCACAAACAGGGGAGAACCGCTAACACTTACAGATACAAGATCTCCCGCGAAAAAATGCTATTTGAATGTTTCTCAAAGACTTACAGGAAAAGATGTACCAATTATCGACCCAAAAAATGAAGGTAAAAGCCTAAAAGATAAATTCATGAGATTAATGCAAACAAAGGTTTTTTAAAAAATGATGACTCTAAGAGATCTTATAAATAAGTTACTAGGCAGGGAAACGGCTAGTGCAAACACAGCAAGAGAAAGATTACAACTTGTGCTAGCACATGACAGAGTTGATATGAGTTCACTAACAACTGATCTTTTGGATAAGATGAGAAAAGAAATTCTTGACGTTGTTGCTAAATATGTTGAGATTGATTTTGAAGAGGTAGCAGTAAGCTTGGAAACTGAGGATAGAATGACTGCATTAGTAGCTAATCTACCAATCAAAAGAACTATTTCTGGAGAAATAAAATTCAAGAAAAATGATAAAGCGGATAAAGATATCAAAAAGTAATAAATTTTAAAAAAGCCAAAAATACTAATAATTGACCCTTCCTAATTGTAAGATGGGATGATAGCCGGCTTAGCTCAGCGGTAGAGCAGCGCTTTTGTAAAGCGAAGGCCATCAGTTCAAATCTGTTAGCCGGCATTTTGGGCTATTTAATTCCTACCAATAGTTTTTCTCGAAAATAACGAAATCAAACCTATTAAAGCGATTATCGGAAATAATCTTATTTCAAGAACATGCTCTAAAAAAGATGCGAGGGGTTCAAATATCCAATAGGAAAAAAATTGAATTAATAAAACAAAAAGTAATAATACAAACACTAATTCAATTCCCTAACTAATACTTCTCCTTCTCTTATTATTCTCCAATCGCCACTTCTCTGCCAAGATATAATAGTACTAGCTTTCCCACTACTTTTTCCCCATGGGAAAGGTCCTAAAATTTTTACCGAAGGGAAGTCTAAAGCAATTCCTTCAGCTGTCATTGATCCTGTAAAACCTGAAATATTAGCACTTGAAGTTAATAATGGACCGGTTTCTTTCATTAGAGATTGAGCTATATTTGAATTTGGGATCCTTAACCCAAGAGTAAGATCTTTGCTTGTAAGAATTAAGGTGTGTTTTTTTGAAGAGGGAATAACCATTGTCAGAGCTCCAGGCCAATAATTCGAAGCTATATTTTTGTAATCTTCTTTAGCTGATTCGTGAACATAATCTATTAATTGTTTTTGTTCTGATCCCATAAGAATTAAGGGTTTATTTTGATCTCTTTTTTTAAATTTATAAATAATGTTTGAAAAATTTGGCAGGCATCCAATTGCAGGCAAGGTATCTGTTGGGAAAATAATTGGTAAACCACTTTTAAGAGTGTTCAAAGCTGATTCTTGATCTACTAAATTCATTTATATTTTTATCAATAATTTATTTATATCTCCCAATCGTAAACCTACCAATACCAGAAAGATCATTCACGATTTCAATTGATGTAAATTTATTTTTTAAAAGTAGTTGTTTTACTTTTTCACCTTGATCATAGTGATTTTCTAAAATCAACCATCCCTTATCTTTTAGATAAAATGGTGCTTTTTGAATTATTTCCCTAATGTGTTTTAAACCATCGTCGCCTCCAAGTAAAGCAATTTTTGGTTCAAAATTTTTAACCTCTTTGGGTAATCTTTCATAAGTATCCTCAGGGATATATGGTGGGTTTGAAATAGCGAGATCTAATTTTCCCTTAAAGCTTTCGAGAGGGTTCCACCAATGTCCGCAACTAAATTTTAAATTTGATTGACTAAAAGAATTATTATAATTTTCAGTAGCTATTTCTAATACATCTTTATCTATGTCAGTCGCTATTCCATCCCATAATGGATACGCTAACGACAACGCAATGCTTATAGCACCTGATCCCGTTCCTAATTCTGCAAAAAGTAATTTTTGTGAATTTTCTCCAAATATTTTTAAAACAATATCAATTATCAGCTCAGTCTCTGGCCTAGGGATTAGTACTTTATTTGTGACTTTTAATTTTAAGTTTCTCCAAAAAGCTACTCCACATAGATGTTGAATAGGATTAGATTTTAATAAATGATCTTCCCAAACAGATTCTAAAAAGTCTAAGTTTTTTTTTAAATATAAATTTCCCTCAGGATTAATATTTAAAATATTTTGATCGCAAGCAGATAATCCCCCCAAACAATCAAGTAATAAAATAAAGGATTGTTGGTCTCCACCTTTAGAAAGTTGCTTTTTTTTCCAAAATAAAAATTCTTTTATAGGAATGCAAAGCATTTATTAAACTTTAGCGTTTTGGGCCAAGCCTACCTTTACTGGAGTCAGAATAGAAGCTTGATTTTTCGCCATCTTGAGTAGAAATAAATAAGCCAATAAGGAAAATTGTTGGCACCCCTACAAATAAAAGACTAGCTACGAATCCAAAATTAGTTGTTTCCATTTAGTTGGCAATTCTGTTAAGTACTAAGACTATAGACATATAACTTTAAATTAAGTGGAAAAATCAACAAATTTTATTAACAGATTAACAGTCTTAAACAATTTAGCGAGGTAATTTTTTATTTTCGCTAATTTTTTTGAGTTCTTCCAAATTTGAAGGAGGAGATTGAGGTTTTGTTAAAATTACTGCAGACGATTTTATCAAAGTTTGACAGGCAAGTCGCCAATTCTCTGGTCTATTTTGAAGTTTTTCTTCTTCAACTGATGTAAGTGGGCTAAGAGAATTTTTATTTCCTCCTTCAACGGAAATAAAACAAGTACTACATTGTCCAGCCCCTCCACAATTTCCTAAAATACCTTTTAATCCATAAAGCTGTAAATTCTCTTTAAGTACAAGTTCCCTTAAATTTTCACCAGGATTGCATTGAACCTCAATATCCTCACGGATGAATCTGATAGTTGCCATTTTTTTTGTTATTTTTCTTATTTTGGCGTTTTACTTTGAGAATTGTGACCAAAATATTAACAATTTTCAGCCATAATTTCCTTATAAACAAGCTCATAGCAATTGATTTACCCAGTTTTAGCAATAAAGTTAATTTATTTACAAAAATCCCTCAAAGACTAAAAAACCCTTACTATCATGTTGTTTAGCTGTTTATTCAGCATAGTTACTAGAAATTAACCGATGGGATTGCCTTGGTATCGAGTTCACACAGTAGTTATTAACGACCCAGGTCGACTACTTGCTGTGCATCTTATGCATACTGCATTATTAGCCGGCTGGGCCGGTTCTATGGCTCTTTATGAATTAGCCATTTTTGATCCTTCTGATGCTGTTCTCAATCCAATGTGGAGACAGGGAATGTACGTTATGCCTTTTATGGCTAGATTAGGAATCACAAGTAGTTGGAATGGATGGGATATTACGGGTGCTACGGGTGTTGATCCTGGATTCTGGAGTTTTGAGGGAGTTGCTGCAGCACACATAGTATTTAGTGGACTATTAATGTTGGCCTCAATCTGGCACTGGACATACTGGGACTTAGAGTTATGGGAAGATTCAAGAACAGGAGAACCCGCTCTCGATCTTCCAAGAATTTTTGGAATTCATCTTCTTCTAGCTGGAATTACATGCTTTGGCTTTGGAGCATTTCATTGCGCGAACGTGGGTATTTGGGTTTCTGACCCCTATGGTTTAAATGGCCATGTAGAAGCAGTTGCTCCTTCATGGGGAGTGGATGGATTTAATCCTTTTAATCCGGGTGGGATAGTTGCAAATCATATAGCAGCCGGACTTTTGGGAATAATTGGAGGAATCTTTCACATTACTAATAGGCCGGGAGAAAGACTTTATAGAGCATTAAAACTTGGTAGTCTTGAAGGAGTTTTAGCTAGTGCTTTAGCTGCTGTGCTTTTTGTATCTTTTGTTGTATCAGGAACAATGTGGTACGGTTCAGCCACAACTCCAATTGAGTTATTTGGTCCAACTAGATATCAGTGGGATTCAGGTTATTTCAAAACTGAAATCAATAGAAGGGTTCAAGCTGCCATTGATAATGGTGCTACAAAAGAAGAAGCATATGCTTCTATTCCAGAGAAATTAGCTTTCTACGACTACGTTGGAAACAGTCCTGCTAAAGGTGGATTATTTAGAGTTGGAGCTCTCGTTAATGGCGATGGATTACCAACTGGGTGGCAAGGTCACATTGCTTTTCAGGACAAAGAAGGTAATGAATTAGAAGTTAGAAGAATACCTAATTTCTTTGAAAACTTCCCAGTCATACTTGAAGATAAAGATGGCAACGTTAGGGCAGACATACCCTTTAGAAGAGCCGAAGCTAAGTATTCATTTGAACAAACAGGCATAACTGCAACTATCTATGGAGGAGATTTAAATGGACAAACATTTACAGACCCTGCTGTAGTTAAAAGATTAGCTAGAAAAGCGCAGCTTGGAGAAGCATTTAAGTTTGACAGAGAAACTTATAAATCTGACGGAGTATTCCGAAGTTCTCCAAGAGCATGGTTTACGTATGCTCATCTATGCTTCGGTCTGTTATTCTTGTTTGGCCACTGGTGGCATGCTTCAAGAACTCTTTACAGAAATTCCTTTGCTGGTATTGACGCTGAGATTGGTGACCAAGTTGAATTTGGTCTATTTAAGAAACTTGGTGACGAAACCACAAGAAGAATCCCAGGAAGGGTTTAAATTAAACTTTATTACTTAATCTTATGGAAGCCTTTGCTTACGTTCTTATTTTAACTCTCGCAGTTGTTACATTATTCTTTGCTGTCGCCTTTAGAGATCCCCCTAAATTTGATAGAAAATGAACTTTTCAAAAACCTCTTTAATTTAAGAGGTTTTTTTTTACTTTCCATTATTTACATATTAATCTACTATTAGAGTTAAAGTTCACTTTATTTCACCACATGCAGTGTCCAACCTGTCAAAATACAGATAGCAGAGTTTTGGAATCAAGATCTGCTGATAGTGGTAAAAGTGTTCGAAGAAGAAGAGAGTGCTTAAATTGCAGCTTTAGATTTACAACTTATGAGAGAGTCGAATCTATGCCAGTTTCAGTTATTAAAAAAGATGGTAGCAGAGAATTATTTGATAAACAAAAATTATTTACTGGTATATCAAGAGCTTGCGAAAAGACTAACTTCAGTAGTGAAGCAATTATTAATTTCGTAGATGGAATTGAATCACAAATTGTTCAAGATTCTAATAAAGATATAAAATCTTCACAAATCGGGGAATTAATACTTAAAAATCTTAGAAAAGAAAACGAAGTCGCTTATATAAGATATGCTTCAGTTTATAGAAAATTCAATGGGGTAAAAGATTTTATTTCTACTCTTGAATCTCTAAAAGGAAGTTCAAAAAACCAATTAGCTTCAATTTTTTAAAATTCAGCATCTTAAAGTGTAGAATACATAACACCAATCTTTTTGCTATTGGTTTGCAGGTCAATAGCATTCCTTTCTAACTACCTTAGGTAGTCTGCGATACAACAAATGAACGAAAATTCTTCCCCAACCATTAAAGAACTTTCTGAGGATCAAGAAATAAAAAATTCTTCTGAGTTAGATAATGATTCAGCATCCCAAAATGAGGAAGATTTATCATTCGAGAAGAGCGATATCCCTTCAGCAGATTCTTCCTCAAGCAGAACAAATACGGATTTTGACAACGCAGGATTCACACAAGAAGAATTTGCATCGCTTTTGGGTAAGTATGACTATAACTTTAAGCCTGGCGATCTAGTTAAAGGTACTGTTTTTGCTTTAGAGCCCAAAGGGGCAATGATAGATATAGGGGCAAAAACAGCTGCTTTTATGCCTGTTCAGGAGGTTTCAATAAATCGAGTTGAAGGACTTAATGATGTTTTACAACCTTCAGAAAGTAGAGAATTTTTCATAATGAGTGAAGAAAATGAAGATGGCCAGTTAGCCCTCTCCATTAGAAGAATTGAATATCAAAGAGCATGGGAAAGAGTTAGACAACTCCAAAAAGAAGATGCCACTATATACTCTGAAGTTTTTGCGACAAACAGAGGCGGAGCTCTTGTGAGGGTAGAAGGCTTGAGAGGGTTTATTCCAGGCTCTCATATAAGCGCTCGAAAAATTAAAGATGACTTAGAAGGTGAATATTTACCTTTAAAATTTCTTGAAGTTGATGAAGAGAGAAATAGATTAGTACTAAGTCATAGAAGAGCTTTGGTTGAGAAAAAAATGAATAGACTTGAGGTAGGTGAGGTTGTTGTTGGTTCTGTAAAAGGTATTAAGCCTTATGGCGCCTTTATTGATATTGGTGGAGTTAGTGGTTTATTACATATATCCGAGATCAGTCACGAACATATTGAGACGCCCCATAATATTTTAAATGTAAATGACCAAATGAAAGTAATGATAATTGACCTTGATTCGGAAAGAGGACGAATTTCACTTTCCACTAAAGCACTTGAACCTGAACCAGGCGATATGCTCACTGATCCTCAAAAAGTTTTTAGTAAAGCTGAAGAAATGGCTGCGAAATACAAGCAAATGTTATTTGAGCAAACTGACGACAATGAAGAAATTCCTTTAGCTTCCTCTTAAACAGTCTAAATTTACTTTTTTGATAAACAGACTTTATGGCAACCAATAAGTCTATTAATTCTTAAACAATTTTTTGTAAATTTACAATCAATTGATTAGTAACTATAGTCTAATTTAGGATAATTCTTATAATTCAAAATTCCATTTAAATGAGTGATTTCATCTTCACTTCTGAATCCGTAACTGAAGGTCATCCTGACAAAATATGTGATCAAATAAGTGACGCTGTTTTAGATGCTTTACTAACAGAAGATCCAGAAAGCAGAGTTGCATGTGAAACTGTTGTAAATACTGGTCTTTGCTTACTTACTGGAGAAATAACTTCAAAAGCAAAAGTCGATTATATAAAACTTGTAAGAAATATAATTAAAGAAATTGGATATGTAGGCCATAAAGCAGGTGGTTTTGACGCAAATAGTTGTGCTGTTTTAGTAGCACTTGACGAGCAATCACCAGATATTTCACAAGGAGTAAACGAAGCCGATGATATAAACGATGATTTAGACAACAATACTGGAGCTGGCGACCAAGGCATCATGTTTGGCTATTCATGCGATGAAACTCCTGAATTGATGCCCTTACCTATCAGCTTGGCTCATAGATTAGCCATTCAACTTGCCAAAGTTAGACATGAAAAGGTTCTGAGTTATCTCCTCCCCGATGGTAAAACTCAAGTAAGTATTGATTACGAAAATGGAGTACCAGTTTCAATTAACACAATTTTAATTTCAACTCAACATAATCCCGAGATTGATGGAATTAAAAATGAAGAAGAAATTCGTCAAAGAATAAAAGAAGATTTATGGAAGAATGTTGTAGTTCCTGCTACTAAAGATCTAGCAATCAAACCAAATATTCACAAAACAAGATTTCTAGTAAACCCCACGGGAAAATTTGTTGTTGGGGGCCCTCAGGGAGATGCCGGTCTTACTGGTAGAAAAATTATTGTAGATACTTATGGTGGATATGCAAGACACGGAGGTGGTGCATTTTCAGGCAAAGATCCTACAAAAGTGGACAGATCAGCTGCTTATGCAGCACGCTATGTAGCTAAAAGTATAGTTAAGGCAAAATTAGCAAAAAAAGCTGAAGTGCAGCTTAGTTATGCGATTGGCGTTGCAAAACCAATTTCCATACTCGTTGAAACTTTTGGCACTGGTGTTATTTCGCAAGCTAATTTGACTAACCTTATTCAAAAACACTTTGATTTAAGACCTGCAGCAATAATAAAAGAATTTGACTTAAAAAATCTACCCAAAAAAATGGGCGGTAAGTTTTTTAGAAAGACTGCATCTTACGGACATTTTGGTAGAAGAGATCTTGAGCTCCCTTGGGAAAATGTTGAAGAAAAAGCAGCCCAATTAGTTGAGGCATCCAAAATATTTTTATAAAACATTTAATCTATGCCTAATAATTTTTGTGGAGGTTTAGACTTTGGAACAAGTGGTGCAAGAATATCTATAATCAACTCTCATAAAGAATTAATATATTCAAATTCAGTTCCTTATCCATACAGCTTTAAGAATCCAAATTCTTGGATAATTTCCTGTGAAAAACTTTTAGATAATTTACCTATTAAGCTGAAAAGTAATCTCAATAAATTGGCTATATCTGGTACCTCAGGAACTTTGACAGCATTTAATTTTAACGGAGAACCGATAGGAGAAGCAATTCCTTATGACCAAGCATGTAATGAACAAAAGATCCTGCTTGAATCGTTAACCTCTGGAGAAAATCATTTACGAACTCCATACAGTAGTCTTGCAAAAGCATTAAGCCTAATAGATAAATATGGGACAAATATTCTTTTAAGACATCAATCAGACTGGATCACTGGTTGGTTTTTAAAAGATTGGACTCATGGAGAAGAAGGTAATAATATCAAGCTTGGTTGGGATCTTATAAAAGAATCATGGCCAAAAAGCTATTTCAATACTTCATTGCAAAAATGCTTGCCTCAAATAATAAAAAGTGGAAAAATTATTGGCCAAGTAAATTCTAATTTAGCCAAGAGATTTAACTTGAATAAGAATTTAATATTAATCTCAGGCACTACTGACTCTAATGCAAGTTTAATAGCTGCGGGTTTAGGTAAAGAGGATGGCGTCACAGTTTTAGGAACAACCATTGTGATTAAACAAATTATTGATAAGCCTGTAAAAGAAGAAGGAATTACAACCCATAGAGTCAATGGCAATTGGATCTGCGGAGGAGCATCAAATGCAGGATGCGGCATTTTATCTAAATTTTTTTCTGATTTAGAAATTAAGGAACTAAGTAGACAAATAAATACATCGAAAAACACTTCTTTGAATCTTTTACCTCTTAATAGTAGAGGTGAAAGATTTCCTATTAATGATTCTAATTTAGAGCCGATTCTTGGTCCTAGACCAGTAAGCGACTCACTTTATTTACATGCATTATTCGAGGGTCTAGCTAAAATTGAGTTAAAAGGATGGGAAAAGCTCTCTGAACTAACAGGCTCACTTCCCAAAAAAATTATTACTATTGGTGGAGGTTCAAAAAACCCTCAGTGGAGAAAAATAAGAGAAAAAATTATAAATATACCAATAGTTTCATGTAATAAAACCACTTCATTTGGTGCTGCATTATTAGCCATTAATTCAAACAAATAATTTTTAGATATTTAATGAAGATATAAATTATTAATGAAAAGGTTTCACAAACTACACATCGTAATTTAAAGTATATAGGTTAGAGCCGGGATAGCTCAGTTGGTAGAGCAGGCGACTGAAAATCGCCGTGTCCCCAGTTCAAATCTGGGTCCTGGCACCTTTAAGACCCTGTCCTAGGCAGGGTTTTATAATTTCAAATCATGGAAAACTCGTTATTTTTTCGCATTTTTTTACAACTTAAAATTTTTAGTTTTCGACTCTACAGACTTGACCAATAACACCCAAAATCAGTTTATCTCCATTTGGATCCTGCCAATTAGCTAAATCATTGAAATTACTATTTGCTTCATCTATTGAGACATCAACATCTCTAAATGATTTTTCAAAACAATTTATATCCATTGTGTAGAGAATATCCTTAGTAATTTCACTTTTTGTTTTGGGAATAAATTTACTCAATACTCTTACAGAACCATCCTCATTCCTTTTGATACTTTGCCTATCCCATAACTGCTCTCCGTATTCACTTTTAGGGACTCCAACCCATTCATGAGGCAAAGCTTCTGATTTTTTTATTGAAATGCAAAAGAAAACGATAATCGAAAGGACTAAATTAATGAAATTTCTAAAAAATATTGAATTAACTTTATTCTTAGAATGAATCATGACAACTTATGGAATACAAATATTTTTTATTTGGTAGGAAATATAAGATTAAAAATTTGTAAAAATTTTTATTGATTAGTATTTCTATTATAGATAGAATCAATTATTAAATTAAGAATTTACTTCCAATAAATTTATTAGAAAAATAATGAATAAAATACAGAAATTTCTCTCAGTAGTTTTTTTCATTGCAATATTTGTAATATTGATTTATTTGATCCAAAATTATGGGATTGAACCTTTAAGGAACAAAATAGAAAGTATGGGGATTTGGGCTCCTTTTGGAATATTTATCCTTAGAGGAGTAAGTATTATTTTACCTGCCCTTCCAAGTTCTGCTTATTCTCTGCTAGCTGGTTCATTACTAGGTTTTCAAAAAGGTTACATGACAATAATCTTTTCTGATATCGTTTTTTGCCAAGCTGCTTTCTTTATTGCGAGAAATTATGGTCGGGTTCCTGTACGTAAATTAGTAGGCCCAAAAGCAATGCAAAAGATTGAAAGTTTTAATCAAAACCAGCTAGAAGAAAATTTCTTTCTTATGACAGGTCTACTAATGACTGGCCTTTTTGATTTTCTAAGCTACGCAATTGGCATTGGAGGAACTCGCTGGAAAATATTTACTCCTGCATTATTAATAAGTCTTCTAATCAGTGACTCTATACTAGTAGCAGTAGGAGCTGGAGTTAGCCAGGGAGCAGGATTATTTCTAGGGATTGCTCTGTTGGGAATGTTTGCTTTAGCAACTATTTCAGGATTGGCAAAAAATAAAATGCCTAAATAACAAAACAGTTGATAATTCTGTAATCAAAGAAGAAAGATATGACATTTTCGCAAACAATAACTATATAAATAATGATTCATGCAAGAATAGAAAGCGATTAATTTTTAAAGTTATTAGATGACTCCATTTAGACCAACTTCATATGATCGCCCTGGAGAACAAATATCAACTACTCCTTCTGGATTAAAAGTAACTTCTGCAAAGAGATTAATGGTGGATTCAATGGTAAGAATGATACAAAAAGCACAAAATCATTCCGTAGAAGATCAACTTGACGAAGAATCTAACAATAATTAATCAATTCATTGATAAAAGTATAGGAGAGTGGAAATCTATTAGAAGTACTCACACTTTAGCTTTTCAGGAATTTGAAAACTCAACTAGTAAAATATATATAAAACATATCAACAAAAAAAATAAAAAAGTCGTTGATATTTTTAAAAATTATAAATTTAGTTTAAACCTAGAGAGCATAGCCATTTCTATAAACTGGCAAGCTATTAGTGATTGGGATAATGATGTTATCAGTGAGGGAGATGAAACTATTCTGATTTTTTTACCCAAAGATGAAAATTCAGGAATTGTTTTAAGAAATAAAGGTTATACAGAATCCTTTATTTCATCATCAAATTATTTTATTGATGAACAAAATAATTTACAAATTAAAAATATATATAAATCAACAGTTTCCGAAGAAAGAATTTCCTTTTTATCCACACATGTAAGATCCAGATTTTCTACTATTAGAAATCTGGTAAATAACTCAGTCATACAGACTTCCCATACTTCAGAGATAAGGAATTTAGCTAGTTTAAAAGATTAATTATCTTTTCAAATTGAAACTCTGTTTCAGATATTAATTTAGGAAGAAAGTCTTTGTTTCCACTCATATTATTAACTGTTGAATTCAAATCAGAGATAGTTGCATCTCGCATTAATAGAAAAACCCTTCTTGCATTTCTTAAAGGTACCCCAAGAGCAAGATAAGTATTTTTAAGATCCTTCAAACAACTTTTTTCTAAAACTGATTCGTCATTAGAAATTAAAAGATAAGCAACAATCCTTAGGATTATTTCTCCATCTCTTAAACAAACTGACATCTTGTTAGTTGTATTTAAAGATATTTTTGAATTAAGTGAATCATGATTTTCGCAAATCATTGCTGTTACAGCGTCTGCTGCGATTGCATGTGAATTATTGGTTATTGAGTTTATTGCATCTAATCTTGAGTTTGCAGTATTAATAAATTCTTTTATATTGCTTAAATCATTTAATTTCTTATCGGCTGAAAATAGTTGATTATTCTTTGAAGCTGACATTCCTGAATTAAAAAGTTAAAGACCGAACTTAAGAATAATACAAAGCTAGTTAAAACAATACAATTTCAAACTTAACGCAACGCTTCTTAATTAATTACTTCATTCCAAAGTGATAGTTGAAATAATTCAAATAAAAAATTTTTTTCCGCTAATATAAAGCTACATTTTTAATAAAGTTTTGGATCAACAGGATTTAAAATTATCAAAGAAACTTATTTCCTCATATAAAAAAAGATTGGAAAAAGAAATTCTAGACAGAAGTATGAAATTAAAGATGCCTCAAAATAAATTTGAAGAAATAATTAATAACAATAATGAACTTATAAATCTAAAAAAAGCGTTAGAAGATCTAGAAACGGAATCTGAATCTCATAGTAAAGTCTGATTTTTGAAAAATCCTTCCAAAAGTGTCTCAAACCAACAATTTCCTTTTTAAGTCCCTAAACAAACAACAACTTAAAGCAGTAAAACATGTTTATGGACCACTATTAGTTGTAGCAGGTGCAGGTAGCGGTAAAACAAAGGCTCTTACTCACAGAATTGCAAACCTTATTGAGGGTAACTCTATAGATCCCTATAACATTCTCGCAGTCACTTTCACTAACAAAGCTGCTAAAGAAATGAAAGCAAGATTAGAGGTTCTTTTAGCCCAAGAATTAGCTTTTAATCAATTTGGTCAGCCTTGGACAACTCTCAAAGAAATTGATCAAAATCAATTAAGAACAAACGTTCACCAAGAGAGGCTTGAGAACCTTTGGATCGGTACTTTCCATTCCTTATTTTCAAGACTTCTGAGATACGATATTGAAAAATATACTGATCCAGAAGGCCTAAAATGGACAAGGCAATTTTCAATTTATGATGAAACAGATTCTCAAACATTAGTAAAAGAAATTATCAGTCAAGATATGAATCTTGACCCAAAAAGATATGATCCCAAAAAGATTAAAAGATTAATAAGTAATGCTAAAAATCAATGCCTAACTTCTAATGATCTTTTAGAAAAAGCAGATAATAATTTTGATAAAACAGTTGCAGAAGCATACAAGAGATATAGAATTTCTCTTTCAAAAAATAATTCTTTAGACTTTGATGATCTCTTACTTTTGCCTGTTTTCTTATTGAGGCAAAATGATATGGTCAGAGATTACTGGCACAAAAGATTTAAACATATTTTAGTTGACGAATATCAAGATACAAATAAAACACAATATGAACTTATAAAATTAATTGCGGCTGGAAATACTGAACCAAAAAAATTCTTCAATTGGGAAGATCGGTCAATTTTTGTAGTTGGGGATGCTGATCAAAGTATTTATAGTTTCAGAGCAGCTGACTTCAGAATTTTAATTGGTTTTCAAGAAGATTTTAAAACTTCAATCAACGACGATACAAAATCATCTTTAATTAAATTAGAAGAAAATTATAGGTCATCTTCCAATATCCTTGATGCTGCAAACTCATTAATTGAAAACAACTCTGAAAGAATTGACAAAGTTTTAAAGGCTACTAAAGAAAAAGGGGAACTTTTAACGTTACTCAGTTGTGATGATGAAATTTCCGAGGCAGAAGCAATTACCAATAAAATAAAATCACTCAATAACTTTAATCAAACCCCAATTTGGAAAAATTTTGCAATTTTATATCGAACCAGAGCTCAGTCGAGAGTATTAGAAGAATCTCTTGTAAGGTGGCGCATTCCTTATACAATTTTTGGAGGATTGCGTTTTTATGATAGAAGAGAAATTAAAGATGCATTAGCATATTTGAAAGTTCTAGTTAATTCTTCAGATAACGTTAGTCTTTTACGAATCATAAATGTTCCTAGAAGAGGGATTGGTAAGACTACTATTCAAAAACTTAATGAACTATCTAATAGGTTAAATATCCCATTATGGGAGGTTCTTAATGATAAGCAAAGTCTTGAAGAAACAATAGGCCGATCATCAAAAGGAATTAATAAATTTACTGAAATTATGAATGATCTACTGTGTTACCTAGAAAACTCAGGTCCCGCTCAACTACTACAACTTATATTAGAAAAAAGTGGTTATTTAGGTGACTTGCTGTCTAGCGGGACTGAAGAATCTGAAGATAGAAGAAATAACTTACAAGAACTAATCAATGCAGCTACTCAATATGAAGAAGAAACAGAAAGTGGAGATGTAGAGGGATTTCTTTCTACAGCAGCCTTAACAACTGATAATGATACGAAGAAAAATAATCCTAACTCTGTAACTCTCATGACTCTGCATAATAGTAAAGGTTTAGAATTTCAAAATGTTTTTATCACTGGGCTAGAACAAGGTCTCTTCCCTAGCCATAGATCAATAGATACTCCCTCACTTCTTGAAGAGGAGAGAAGATTATGCTATGTAGGTATTACTAGAGCTAAAGAAAGAGTTTTCTTAAGTCATGCTAGAGAAAGAAGATTATGGGGTGGAATGCGTGAAGCAACAATTCCTTCAATATTTCTTTCAGAAATACCTGAAGATTTAATGGATGGCGAATTACCACAAACTGGTGGTGCTTCAATTAGAAGAGATTGGCATCTTGATCGTTTAACTAGAGTTGATCGAAACAATTCAAATGAATTTGTTAACAAACCAATAAATGCAGTAAGAAAATTATATTCAGGTCCCAGTAAAGGGAAAAGCTGGATAGTTGGAGATATGCTAATTCACTCAAAGTTTGGGAAAGGTGAAATCATACATATTTTTGGGAGTGGGGAAAAAATATCTTTAGCAGTAAAATTTGGTGATAAAGGAAGTAAAATTCTAGATCCCAGATTAGCTCCAATTCGTTATGTAAATTAAAACTTATGAATGATATCTCTGATTACATCGAAGGGGAATTAATCAAAACTCCATTTAATCTATATAACCTAATTGCTAAATACATAGAATCTAATAACAATACTAAAGTAGCTTTTGTTGGCGGTTATTTAAGAGATTTATTAATTAGTAAATTCCACAAAAAATCGTTTTCTAAACCTGTAGATATTGATCTTGTTATTGAAGGATCCTCTATTTCTCTAGCAAAATTTATAAAAAAAAATATTGTAAATGTAGATTTATGTTTAATCAAGGAATTTAATTTATATAACACTGTAGAAATAAATATTAATGACTATAAAATTGATATTGCTTCTGCAAGAAAAGAAATTTATTCTGCTCCAGGCTTAAATCCCACAGTAAATAAAAGTACTATTGAGGAGGATCTTAAGAGGAGAGATTTCACTATAAATTCAATAGCCTTCGAGGTCTCGACAAGGAAAATCTATGATCTTTATGGAGGAATTTCTGATATAAAAAGTAAAAGATTGAACTTACTTCACAGTAATAGCATTGCAGATGATCCAAGTAGATTAATTAGATGTGCAAAATATGCTTCAAGATTAGATTTCAATATTTCAAATAATTCCCTTAAACAATCTCAAGAAACAGTTAGACAATGGCCATGGAAAAGTTCAGAAACTCATCAGAAAATGATTTACCCTCCTGCACTAGGCATACGAATAAGGATGGAACTAGCTGAAATATGCAAACACGATAATTTGACTAATGTGATTTCGATAATTCATAAATGGGAAATTATCTCAATCTTAAATGAAAATATTAAAGTAGATAAAAGATTTTTAAGAGGACTAAATTGGATTAAGAAGTTAAAGGGAAATCATATGCTTTACTTATTAAAAGATTCAGAAGATTTAGAAAAAGCATGTCAGAGATTTTTAGTCAATAATAGGGAGATAAAAATATTAGAAGATTATATAAATATCAAAAAGATATTTAATACAAACCAAAAAAATTTCAATCATTTTTCTCCATCAAGTTGGACAGAATTTATTGAGGACAGAAACCTTAATGATGAGACAGTAAAACTATTAATTTGTGATGGAGGACGATACTGGCGTAAATTGTTTAAGTGGTTATTTATTTACAAATTCATAAAATCAAAAAAAGATGGAGAAACATTAAAAAAAGAAGGATGGAATCCAGGGAAGGAGATGGGAAAGGAAATCAAAAGATTAAGATATTTGGAAATTGACAAATTAAATAGAAATTAATTACATTTTTACAACCTCTCCAACCTTGTACCATTTATCCTTTAGAACATTTTCATATTTACGATTGCAACTAATCAACAAGGGGCCACATGTTTGAGGATCTAATAGTAATGATATTCTCTCGTTAAAAGTCTCTTGATCTAATGAATTTGCGTTTAAAAAATTAATTATTCTTTTTTGCTTGTTTACTTTATAAATTTTGTCAAAAATTTCTTTATTAGATTCAAAGAAAGTACTTTTAACATCTTTTCTTATTAAATCAAATACTCCAGGATAAGCTTTAAATGCAAATAAATCTAATAAAACTTTTAGTGGCTCAAGATTATTGCTTTGCCTATATAAATTAGATGATTCAACCATTTCTTTAAGGTGTCCAATAAATCCATATCCAGTAATATCAGTAGCAGCATTGACTAATGATTCTTTAAATTGATTTTGAAAAAGATAAATTTCATCAAGCAAATATTGCTGACTCTCTACTAAATTATTAATTACTTCAGAAGAACTACTTAGCATATTAATATTTTGCGTTTGACCAGCAAAGTAAATCCCAACGCCAAGAGGTCTAGACATCATGAGAATATCTCCAATATTCATTCCAGATTTAAGCCATGGTTTTGCTCCATTTTTTAAAATACCTTGAACTGTTAAAGAAATATCTATTCCTAATGAATAAGGTTTATTAACTAAACTTCTTGCCTCGAAAGTATGGCCTCCAAGTAATTCACTTCCATGATCCTCAACTGTTGATTTAATACCTTGAAGTGATTGAGAAAAGAGGTAAATCTGAAATTCCCTTTCAACTTTTGGTAATGAAATTAAAGCCTGCGCGGATGAAAGTTTTGCTCCGCTTGCCCACAAATCTGAGCAAGCATGCAAAGTAGTAATTTTTGCATTTAGCCAAGGATCACTTACCAAAGCAGGAAATCCATCTACACTTTGCAAGATAATATCTTGACCATTTTGATATATCTCAACTGAATCTTCAGGTGATGAGGCAAAAGAATTTAAATTAGAATTTATTAATGATTTATTCAAAACAAACTGAGGAATTTTAGCTGCACATCCTCTGCAATCATTCAATGAAATATTTTTTTCACTACTTTTCATAATTAGCCTTTTTGATCTGAACTTTTTCATAAAGTTGAGATCAATTTTATGCTTTAAAATCCAAAAAATAAAAGAAGGGCCAAAAACAAAATTGCGATAAATAGCAAAAGCCTTTGGTTGATGGCTTGGAAATATATTTACTATTTGCAATCCGATCTTTTGAGGAAACCACTTTTTTAATGATCTCCCTTCTATATCTTTTTTTAGATTTTGTACTAATGTGTTTACAACTTTTACGGCAAAAACTCCCGATGCTGGTCTTTTTGCTGAACCTACAACTGCGCAATCCCCGACAGCAAAGATTCCAGAGAAGCTTTTTATCTGTAAATTCTGATTTGTAATTATTCTGCCATAAGAATCCGAATCTAATAATTTTTTTTGTGCCCATAACGGAGATGTATTTCCAGTACATAAAAGAATCTTGCCATAATCAAAGTTAAGTTTTTCAACTAAATCAATATTGGAATTCCGTAAACTTTTTAGAATTTTTTTATTTATTTTTCTTGAATCACATAATAGTTTTAAAGGTCTATCTCCCCATCTTTTTCTCAAGGCATATGATACTTCAATTGCAGCAAGGCCACTCCCAACAACTACAAATGGAAGTTCATTAACTGAATCAAAAATGTCCTCTTTTAGTATTGATTCATAAGCGCTTAAAAAAGGTTTAATTAAAAAAGCATTTCGATTTTTCACTAGTGATTCAAATTCTTTTGGAATTATTGTTTGACTTCCATAATTAAGCACCAACTTCGAATAATTAACTGAAGGTCTATTACTTAAAACAATTTTCTTTAAATTGAAATCAATATCCTTTACTTCTTCTTCTATAAAAGATACTTTTGCATTTTTTGCTAAAGATTTTATATCAATTAAACTCTCTTCTAAAGTGATTGATTTTGAAATCACCGATGGGAACATAGCCGAATAAACCAAATGAGAATCTCTAGATATAATTGAAACAGGAATTTCTGGCATTAATTTCGGAAACATTAACCATTTCTTCAATAAAGAAACATTTGAGTGTCCTCCTCCAATTAGTACCAGATGATTAAAAGCCATTTACATCACTATGAATAAAGAACATTTATTGCCAATTGAAAAATCAAAATTAGGAGTGATTGGTGGAAGTGGATTTTATTCAATGGATCAACTAGAGTACTTAAGAGAATTAGAAATCAATACTCCCTATGGTAAACCTTCTGATTCAATAAAAGTATATAATCTTGGAAACCTAGAGATAGCATTTATTCCTAGACATGGCAGGTCACATAGTTTAAATCCTTCTGAAATCCCTTACAAAGCTAATATTTGGGCTCTAAGATCAATAGGAGTCAGATGGATTATTGCCCCATCAGCAGTTGGTTCATTACAAGAACAGATAAGGCCACTTGATATAGTGGTTCCAGATCAATTTATAGACCGAACAAAAAATAGACCCGCAACCTTCTTTAACGAGGGGGCTGTTGCTCACGTAACTATGGGAGATCCCTTCTGCACAAATTTATCACGTATATTAAGTGAAATCGGAGAAAAAAATATTCCTGGCGGTAGACAATTGCATAGAGGGGGTACCTATCTAGCAATGGAAGGTCCAGCTTTCTCAACTAGAGCAGAATCTAATTTATATAGGAGTTGGGGATGTTCAATAATTGGAATGACGAACCACACAGAAGCAAGATTAGCTAAAGAAGCTGAAATAGCTTACTCCTCCTTATCTATGGTTACTGATTATGATTGCTGGCATCAAACTCATCAAGAAGTTTCTGTAGAGATGGTTTTGGACAATCTTAGATCAAATACTGAAGTGGCTAATAAAATAATATTTGAAATAGCTAAATTAATTGAAAAAGAAAGACCAAAAAGTAAGTCTCATTTTTCATTAAAAGATGGATTGATAACCCAAAAAGAAAATATCCCAAGCTCCACAAAAGAGAAACTAAGAATATTTACTGATGCTTATTAGGCTTATTTGATATAAGTGATTATCAGGTCAAGGCAAGGATTTGTTAGCCTCCAGCTCCAACCCCTTGGTATGAACCATAGAAAAATATACCTAAAACGAAGATAACTGCAATTCCCCCTGCTGTAGCAACAAGCCATAAAGGAAGGGTTCCTTCTGTCCATCTTCTTTCCCATGCAACTGCTGGTCTACCGTCGGGAAGTCTATCTGGAATTCTTCCATCAGGTCCTTTTAATTTACTCATAGTTTTAATTTAATTGAAAAAGTAACTGGAAAATAAAATTCCCAATACAAAGACTGATAGTAAGCCTAAATAAAGGCTTGTACGATTAAGTTCAACTGGAACTTTGTTAGGATTTTCGTTTACTTGCATGATAGTTAAATTTATCGGGCTACGAATTGCATAGCAGCAATAGAACCTAGAAAGAAGACTGATGGGATAGCTAGAGCGTGAACTGCTAGCCAACGAACAGTAAAAATAGGATAAACGCGGACTTCCGCAGCCTGCATTGGAGCTTGAGAATTAGTCATTGTTATTTTGTTCTTAAATCTAGTTGAGATTTAGCTTCATATCTTTGTGTTACGACAGGTGCTTTAGATTCAGATGATTGGAAATAACTATCTGGACGAGGAGTTCCGAAAGCATCGTAGGCTAAGCCTGTATATACAAATAAGAAGCCTGCTATAAAGATAGCTGGTAATGTTACTGCGTGAATAATCCAGTATCTAATACTGGTGATTATTTCAAAGAATGGGCGTTCACCCGTTGAACCTGCGGCCATAATCACAAATGTTTACCCTATGATCTTACAGTGTAAAATCATAAGTTCGCGAAGAAATTAACAGGTTGGTTACAGACAGTTGCTAAATCTTTCAAAAATTAATTTTTTTTTTACTATTAACTCGAGTTATTTGAAATTAGCTACTCCATTTAAGGATATAACCTCGCTCGCCAAGAACAAATCCTTTTTGATTGTCCAAAGCCTCCTTATCAATAAAAACTATTTTAATAAAGTTTGTTGGTAATTCAGAAGCAATAGGATCTTTATTCCAAGTTTTACCTTGATCTTTACTTACTATTAAAGTCCCATTACCCCCGCCAGCCCATATATCACCATTTGGATCCCATCCCATGTCTAGATAATTGTATCCATTAAGAATTGGTATAATTGGCTTTGACCAATTTTCTAGATCATTTGTATCTTCATTAAATCTAATTTCTGCTCCTCTAGAAAGCATCCATAAACTTCCTTCTGGATTAAAACCTATACTTTGAACTCTTTTACTACTGGCTCTTTGATGAGCTATCCATGCATCGCTATCATTTTCCAAAGTAGAAAAGAAATTACCTAGACTACTTACACTGACATAATCTCCTTTATTAGTTCTTCTTAAATCTCTTACACCTCCAGAACCAGATGCATCTACAACTTTTGCATTCCATGATTCACCACTATCTGATGTTTCATAAATAGCACCTGCAGTGGTAGCCAATTCTGCAACACCAGCATCAACAGTTGTTATTAGGAATGGTTGGCCTGGTAATTTGTTACCTAAAGATAAACGTGTCCAATTCTTTCCTGCGTCAAGTGTATGCATAACTAATGAGGGTTGACCTATTAACCATCCCTCTTCCCCTTTAAAATCTATATCTAGAAGACGAAAGTTCTCTTCACTTGGTAAATCTAAATTTCTTTTTTCCCAAGTTTCTCCTCCATCATTAGATTCCTTAATAAGTCTATTAGAACCAACTAAAAAACCATGATTATCATCTATAAAATCAACATCTAAAGCATTAGCCTGATCCTCAAACTGAATTGTTTTCCAAGGGCTGCTTTCACTCATCTTGACACCTGTAGATGAACAACTGCTTAAAACAAAACAGAGAACTACAGATAAAAGAAGATTAGGAATACTGGTTAAAAAATTTTTCATTTAATTATATTAATGCAAAGAGTACAAAGAAAGGAACATAGCAGCAGCAAACGCCAACCCTCCAAAAATCAATATATTTTTTTGTCCTGGAGGTAAACTATTAAATCCAAATCCATAAACTAAATTCTCTTCAAAACCACTAGGTTTAGATTTAGGACCTATATCCTTATAAAAATTTTTACCGGCTCGACAAACAGGGCAGGCAAAAGTATTCCCATCCAACTCTGAAAAAGGCGTATTTTTAGCTATGTTTAGTTTCTTATTTCCTTCAGACGGATCATAAATGTATCCACAGCTTCTACATTCAAATCTATTATGTTCTAGATTAGGAAAAGATTGTTCAACATTTATTCTTGAGGAGTTTTCAGAAAGTTTTTCTTTCTCAAAGTCCTCAACTATTTTGTTTTCCTCAGAGGCTGGTTGAATGTTTTCACTCACGGTTTATTATTGTTCTTTAAGAACTTTAAAAGATTTTGCTTAATTAAGCGACTTTTATTCAAAATTAATTTTTAAGATGTTTTTACTAACTGGTTATGAATATTTTTTAGGTTTCCTCCTGATTGCCGCAGCTGTACCAGTCTTGGCTCTAGTTACTAATCTTATCGTTGCCCCAAAAGGCAGAAGTGGGGAAAGAAAACTCACATATGAATCTGGAATGGAGCCTATAGGAGGAGCATGGATTCAATTTAATATTCGCTATTACATGTTTGCCTTGGTTTTCGTTATATTTGATGTTGAGACAGTATTCCTTTATCCTTGGGCTGTTGCCTTCAATAGATTAGGCTTATTAGCTTTTATTGAGGCTTTAATTTTCATTGCAATTCTTGTTATTGCTCTGGCATACGCATGGAGAAAAGGTGCTTTAGAATGGAGTTAAAAAATTGAATCCACAATTATCGCCAAAAGCAATAAGAGAAATCCGAGAAGGAACTTGCAATCCTCTTGGTGCACCCCAAGTTACTACAGATTTAAGCGAAAATATTATATTGACAAGCTTAGACGATCTTCATAATTGGGCTAGATTAAGCAGCCTATGGCCCCTCTTATATGGAACAGCTTGTTGTTTTATAGAATTTGCTGCCTTAATCGGATCTAGATTTGATTTTGATAGATTCGGATTAGTACCAAGGAGCTCGCCAAGGCAAGCCGATTTACTAATAGTTGCAGGAACAGTAACAATGAAAATGGCTCCAGCCCTAGTAAGACTTTATGAACAAATGCCTGAACCAAAATATGTGATTGCCATGGGTGCCTGTACAATCACAGGGGGAATGTTCAGTGCAGATTCTACTACTGCTGTAAGAGGAGTTGATAAATTGATTCCAGTTGATTTATACCTTCCAGGATGTCCACCAAGACCAGAAGCAATTTTTGATGCTGTAATTAAATTGAGAAAAAAAGTTGGGAATGAATCAATTTTAGAGCGCACAAAAACAGAGCAAACTCATAGATACATAACATATGATCATGAAATGAATCTTGTTTTCTCAGAAAATACAGGTGAATATCTAAACAAAACTTCAGCTAACGTAATATCCCCCTCCAAGAAAGAAAAAATAACTGAATTACCTCAAAATACCAAAAAAAATGAAGTTATTTATTCTGAAGAAGATTAATGGAAAAAGACGGTATAGCCACACCCTCAGATAGTGCAATAGAAAAAGAAGGGTTTATAAGCCAGTCTTTGTCTAAAGATGGAATTCCAAATCAATCTTTACCTGATGATCACATAGGAATTGAAAACATTTCTGTTGAACCTAAAAAATTATATGAAGCAGTATCAGCCTTGAGAAATTACGGTTTCAACTATCTCCAATGTCAAGGAGGATATGACGAGGGACCAGGCAAAAATCTTGTAAGTTTTTACCATTTTATAACTGTCGATGATTTACAAAAAATCGAAAAAATTAAAGAAGTCAGATTAAAAGTTTTCTTAAAAAGAGATTCTGATTTATCAATACCTAGTTTGTATAAAATTTTCAAAGGAAGTGATTGGCAAGAAAGAGAAACTTTTGATATGTATGGAATAAATTTTATTGATCATCCCAATCCCAAAAGACTATTAATGCCTGAAGATTGGAGAGGATGGCCATTAAGAAAAGATTATATTCAGCCAGATTTCTATGAACTTCAAGATGCTTATTAGTTTAATTTTTTTAATTTGCGGTAAATAAACATAACTGCTCTTGCTAGTCTCCTTGGGTCATGTCTAAGAGTTGGAGTTATTCTTTTTGAATACAATGGTGCTTGCAAAACATAGTAACCTTCCGATAATAATTTTTCTTTATTACATTGGACAGGCTCTGCCCCTCTACTCTCGTAATAGTCTACTAATGGAGACTTTTCAAATGCAATCTGAGATAAGATTGAGTTAAAAATTCGAGTATTAACTCCAAAATTTGATAATTGTTTTTCTATCGCTTTGATATGTTGATAGACATCAAGTCCATCTGTTTCTCCAGGTTGAGTCATCAAATTACTTATGTAAATTTTAGGAGCATTACTCTGCAACAAGGCATCTACTATCTCTGGTACTAAAAGATTAGGCAATAAAGAAGTGTATAGACTACCTGGGCCAAGAACAATTAAATCAGCTTCTTTTATAGATTCAATAGCACTTGGAAGAGCTGAAGGATTTTCTGGTAGGTAACCAATCCTCGAAATAATTTTTTTAGATTTACTGATCTTGGTTTCACCAAAAATTTTTTCACCATCTTCTAATTCGGCCCATAACATCACATCAATATTTGTTGCAGGTAAAACTTGACCTTGGACCGCCAAAACCTTACTAGAGGCTTGAACTGCTTTTTCTAAACTGCCTGTAATTGTTGTTAAAGCAGACAAGAAGAGATTTCCAAAACTATGACCTTCCAGCCCACTTCCCCCTGAAAATCTGTACTGAAATAATCTAGTTAAAGTAGGTTCTTCGTTTGATAAGGCTGCCAAACAATTTCTAATATCTCCTGGAGGTTGTACACCTAATTGTTTTCTGAGAATTCCACTACTTCCACCATCATCGGATACAGTTACGATTGCTGTAATATTACTACTGTAATTTTTTAAGCCTTTCAATAAAGTAGATAAGCCTGTACCGCCCCCAATTGCAACAATATTTGGGCCTCTGTTTAATTTACTTTTAACTCTTAATGCATCAACTAAAAATGTATCTTTTTCTGGAACAAGCGCTTTTTGAATAGAATTAATACTTCTATTTTGTCCAATCCCTATTAATAATATTCCAATAACAAAAATTAATGGTCCTATGAATGAAACAGGAAAAATATTAGTTAAACCGGTGATTACAGAAAAAAAGATTTCAATAAGCCAATAGAGCGGTCTTAAATTTGTCCAAATTGCCAAGCCTAATAATGTTGTCAAAAAACCTAAAGCAGATGTAAACATCCATCTTTTTATTACCAATCCTGGCAAAAGCCAACTCAAAATTCTTAAGATTTTGTTTAACAAGGCAAAATTAGTCTTTTTAAAATTTTTATAGTACCTTCTTACCCTTTTTTTACGATTATTCATCAAAAAACCTCTTAAATTATTTTTCTCTAATTTAAAGATTATATAAAATCATTATAAATCAAATTCATACATGCTTTTTTTATTTCTAAAAATAGGCAAAATAAAATATATAGATGTTTTAATATAAGTTTTGAAAAAATCAAAGCATGCAGTTGAAACGAAAAACCTCTCAATAAGCTGGGGGGAAGTTAATGTGCTTAATCAAATAAATTTTGAACTTAATGATGGAGAGAAATTGGCGATTGTTGGGCCCTCAGGTTCTGGTAAATCAACCATATTAAAAATTTTAGCAGGACTAATTTTACCTACCAAAGGAGAATTAAGAATATTTGGTGAGAAGCAAAAATATTTGAGATTAGATCAAAATAATCCTCCTGATGTAAGACTAGTTTTTCAAAACCCTGCATTATTGGGATCTTTAACTATTGAGGAAAATGTAGGTTTCCTTCTTAAAAAAAATAAAAACTTATCTAAAGAGTTAATTCATGAAATCGTATCTGAATGTTTAGCTGAAGTAGGATTATTTGATGTTGAAAATAAGCTCCCAAATGAATTAAGCGGAGGAATGCAAAAAAGAGTAAGTTTTGCTAGAGCTTTAATTACAGATCAAACTCTTAATACGAAGACAAATCCTTTATTACTTTTTGATGAACCAACTGCAGGTCTTGACCCAATAGCCTCATCAAGAATTGAAGACTTAATTAATAAGACAAACGATAAAGCAAATGGATCATCTATTGTGGTTAGTCATGTTCTTAGTACTATAGAGAGGACATCAGATAAAGTATTAATGCTTTACGGAGGCAAATTTAGATGGTCAGGTACTATTGAAGAATTTAAAAAGAGTAAAGATCCCTATGTATATCAATTTAGACATGGGAAACTTGATGGCCCAATGCAACCCCAAGACATTTAAAAATTATGCGTAGAAGCTTACGAGATTCAATAGTTGGATTTTCCTTATTAGGAGGGATTTTAATATTCACATTTTTTTCTTTTTGGCTAAGAGGATTAAAATTATCTTCAAAAAATTGGCATCTATTTGCTGAATTTAATAACGCAAGCGGTTTATCAAAAAAATCTCCAGTTACTTACAGAGGAATTTTAGTTGGATCCATAGAAGATATTTTATTCACTAATGAATCAATTCAAGCAAAAATAGTTTTAAATAATAATATTATTCTCCCTAAGCCAGCATTTGCAAGAGTAGTAACGAATTCTTTCCTTGGAGGAGATGTACAAGTCTCTCTAGAAACTAGCGAAAAAACAATTCCTAAAAACATTGAGAAACCTACATCCGAAAAATGCGATGCCAAACTAATTGTTTGTCAAGGAGATGTTATCACAGGTAAACAACTATCAAGTCTTTCGAATATAACCAATAAAATAAGTCAACTTTTAAAAGTATCAAATCAAGAAAATTTAATTGAGAATATTGTGAAATCAATTGACCAATTTGATAAAACTCAAGAAAACCTTGATGAACTCATTTTTTTATCAAAACAAGAGATTCTAAGAGTTAAACCTTTAATAGAAGAAATTACAACTGCTGCTAACCATTTAAATAATATTTTGTCTACTATCGATGACCAAGAAACTCTTAATGACGTTAAATTGACGATTAATGCCGCAAAATCAATTTCCGGCAAATTAGTTGATATGAGCGACGATTTTGAAAAAATAACTAATGATAAAGAACTGACTAAATCTTTAAGAGATTTAACTATTGGACTTTCAAAATTCTTTAACGAAATTTATCCATAATTAATTTTAGATTTCATTTATGGCATCCAAAGCCATAGCTGCAATCGCTTTATCTGTAGCTTTTGGTAGTTGGACGTATTTACCTTTAGCTGCCTCTGCTAATTCTTTACCAAAGCCGCTTGCAATAAATTTTCTTTCTGTATCAATTATCAAGAGTTTTATTCCAAGCATGGGGTATTTTGCAGCGATATCAAGAACCTCTTGCTTTAAATTAGCATTTTCTTTATCTTTTTCTTCAACCTCACTTTGTCCAAGAGATAAGCCTAATGGTACATTTCCTCTTCCATCAGTAATTCCCACAACAATAACTTGACCTATATCTCCAGTTGAAAGAGCATTTTTTGCTACTTTTGCTGATTGTGTTAACCCATGAGCCAATGGGGATCCACCACCGCAAGGCATTGTTTCTAGTCTTCTTTTTGCTGCAGTTATAGATCTAGTTGGAGGTAGAAGAACTTCTGCCTGATTACCTCTAAATGGAATAAGAGCTACTTCATCTCTATTCTCATAAGCCTCTGTTAAGAGTCTTATTACTGCACCTTTGGCACTTTGCATTCTATTTAAAGCCATAGAACCACTTGCATCAACAAGAAAAATAACTAAAGCTCCCGCTTTCTTTTGAAGAAGCTTTGCCCTAAAGTCATTTTCTTCAATAACTATTTTTTTATTAGGGTTTCTTAATCTCCTTGATTTTTGATAAGGGGCCGCAGCTCGAAGAGTTGCATCTACCGCAATTCTTTTTACTTTGCCTCTTGGAATAATAGGTTTTACATATCTTCCTCTACTGTCACTAAATATTACTGATCTACTTCCACTATTTCCTGCTTTTGCTTTGGCTGATGAAAAGAGCAACAAATCTGGATCAACCATACATGCTTCAGGATCCAATATAAATTCTTCAGGTATTTCAGGAGTAGATTCTTCTTCTCCATCAGAATTATCTTCTTCTTGTTCTTGCTCTTGATTATCTTCATTTTCATTAGCCTCAGGTTCAGATTCATCATTATTTGATTGAGGTGGGGGTGGTGGGCTCTGATCTTCTGGAGGTGGTGGTTGAATATCATCATCTTCCTCAGGTGGTATTTGATTCGCCCTTGGAAGAATAACTAATCTTACTGCGACTTTTAGGTCTTCAGAATTTACATTCTCATCACCTCGAAGAGCTGCATTCGCCTTAGCTACTTTTACTGCAAACAATTCTGACCTATGCCCTTCTACTCCTCCTCTAAGAGCTTCATTCACTAAATAGGTTATTTGCTCTTTTGTTATCTTGACATCCTTTAACCATTGCCTTGCCAAAATTAATTGAGTAGATAAATTATCGGATTCTTCCGACCATTTTTCTGAAAATTTAATATTATTTTCTGCGTGTAATAATACAGATTTCGTAATCTCAACTCTTTGAGCATTATCAATAGATTGATCTGCGGAAAGCACAATAGCAAAACGATCTAAGACATGATCTCTTAAAGCACCTTCTTCAGGATTATAAGTTGCTATTAAAAGTGACTTACATGGATGAGAAAGGCTTAAACCATCTCTTTCAATATTATTTTTCTCTCTTCCTGTAGCTTCAAGAATTAAATTTACAATGCCATCATCCAATAAATTTATATCATCTACATAAAGAACACCTCTATGAGCCTCTGCCAAAATTCCAGGTTGAAAAACTTGTCCACCCGTACTTAATGAGGCAGCAACGTCAATTGATCCAACAAGTCTGTCTTCAGTTATGCCAATGGGAACTTGAATAAATGGAGCCTCTCTTACTTTTTTCGGGATTTCTTCAATTTGATTTAAATAATCACTTCCAATTACCTCCTCCAACAATTTATTAGTACTAAGATCCCATTCCTCTGGTTTATCTGGATCTAGGTTTCTACCAATAGGTCTTAATGAAGTTCCACTATTTTTCTCAATTAGCTTTTCAAGTATTAATTCATTATCTAATACCTCTATGGGAGGAAGTAAAGTATGTAAACCCCTTGCAAGTACTGACTTACCAGTACCTCTTCCGCCAGCAATAATCACTCCCCCTAAACTGGGATCAACTGCCGCCAAAAGTAAAGATAATTTCAATAAGCTATGACCTGTAATTGCGGCTAAAGGGAAAGCTCTAAAAGAATCCTTTGACTTCATTAAATTTTTTATTTCTTCTTTTTCTTTTAACTCGGGGTTCAAAATCACTTTAAAAATGCCTGATATAGAATTTATCCAATAACTTTGTTTTTTGTAGTGGAATTATCAAATCTTAATATCAAAAATGGACTATGTATATCCCTAGGAGCAAATATTGATAGTAAATTCGGAAGCCCTCTTGAGTCACTATTGATTTGCAAACCAAAAATAGAGGAAATAATAAATGAGTGGGGAGATAGTTCCAACGAAAAAAAAGAAGAGAAAAGCAAATTTCATGCAAACTTTTTTTGGTCTTCAATTTATGAGACATTACCTCATGGTGTTGATAATGAGCAGCCAAATTATTTAAATACTCTATTACTTATTAAAAGTAATTCTTTCCCAAAACCATCAAATAAAAACGCGAAATTACTTTTAAAAGAGCTAAAAAAGTTAGAGAGATTTTTCGGACGAGAAGAGACGCCAAAGGGTAAGAAATGGCTATCAAGATGTCTCGATTTAGATATTCTTTGGTGGGAAGATTTTCATACCTTTGACGAGGAATTAACACTACCTCACCCTAGATTCATGAATCGGAATTTCGTTATTACACCACTTTCTGAAATCTTAAGTAGAAGCCAAAAAATCACAAAGTTTGATGAACCAAAATGGTCTATATAATTGATTTACAAAACCAAAAAATAACTGTTAGGCTGTTTTTATTTAAGATTCATGGTCAACATAAACTTTTTAAAAAGATCCATTTTTAAAGAAAAAATATCTGAGTTAAAGTCAAAAAAATTTAGTTTCGAAATAAATAGAATTGAGCTTCCAAATGGACACGAAGGTGAATATGGATACATTAAGCATCCTGGGGCAGCATTAGCCGTACCTATTACAAAAGACAATAAAGTTATAATCCTTCGGCAATATAGATTTGCTGTTTCAAGGTATTTATTAGAATTTCCAGCAGGCACATTAGAAATAGGTGAAACACCTATTAATTCAATAAAAAGAGAAATACAAGAAGAAACTGGATTTAGTGCAAAAAAATGGGATGAACTAGGAACTCTTGTCCCTGCTCCTGGTTATGCAGATGAAGAAATTTATTTATTTTTAGCGCGTGATTTGAGCAAACTTAATTCCGAGGTTAAAGGAGATTTAGATGAAGATATAGAAGTATTAATTTTAGATCCGAACGAACTAGATAATCTTATTTCTAGTGGGGATGAGATTCTTGACGCAAAAACTGTAACAGCCTGGTTCAGAGCTAAACAATTTTTAGATAAATTATGAATAAACCTAGAATACTTTTTTGGCATAGAAAGGATTTAAGAATATTGGACAATCAAGCTTTAATCAAAGCATTTTCATTATCAAATGCTATTACTTCAACTTACATATTTGATAAAAATTACCCACACGATTTCAATGCAAGTTCAAGAGCTTGGTTTCTAGGAAATTCGCTTCAAGAATTAGGAAATAATTGGAAAAAAATGGGTAGTAGATTAATCATGAAAGAAGGAGATCCGGTATTAATAATTCCTCAATTAGCAAAAAAAATAGATGCTAAATTTGTTTTTTGGAATAGATCAATTGAACCATATGAGATTAATCGCGATTTAAAAATAAAAAAAATTTTAAAAGAACTAAATATTCAAGTTATTGAAACTTGGGATCACTTATTAGTAGAACCTTTAAAAATATTTTCCGGAAATAATAAACCTTATTCAGTTTATGGGCCTTTTTATAAAAACCTTAAATCAAAAATGAATTTATTAGGTCCATATGAAGAAGATAACGTTGTTTTCCAGTTTAAAGATATAGATAATAAACTCAAAGAAAATATGACAATAAATTCATCTGATTCGGTTCTAGAGAAATTTATCAAAAATACCAAATTTCCTGGTTCGAATATTTGTCCATGTAGACCTGGAGAAAATGCTGCAGAAACATTATTAGAAAACTTCATTAACGAAAAAAAAATATATTCTTATAATTCTTCACGAGATTTTCCTTCCCATAATGGGACATCTTTTCTAAGTGCATCTCTCAGATTCGGCACTATTAGCATTAGAAAAATTTGGAACACAACATTAAATTTAAATTCAGATTTTGCAAATCAAGGAAATTATCTATCAATTGAAACTTGGCAAAAAGAACTTGTTTGGCGTGAATTTTATCAACATTGCTTGTTCCATTTCCCTGAGCTAGAGAAAGGTCCATATAGAAAAAAATGGGATCACTTTCCATGGCAAAACAATAATGAACGATTTCAGCATTGGAGCAACGGAGAGACCGGAGTACCTATAGTTGATGCTGCAATGCGTCAACTAAATAGTACTGGCTGGATGCATAACAGATGTAGGATGATAGTCGCTTCATTTCTGGTAAAAGATCTTATATGCAATTGGCAAATGGGCGAGAAAAAATTTATGGAGACTTTGGTTGATGGAGACTTAGCTGCAAATAATGGGGGATGGCAGTGGAGCGCTAGTAGCGGCATGGATCCAAAACCACTTAGAATTTTTAATCCATATACCCAAGCAAAAAAATTTGATCCTATTTGCGAATATATAAAATATTGGATTCCTGAATTATCTAAAGTGTCAAATTCAGAATTATTAAATGGGGAGATATCTAATTTAGAAAAAAATAATTATTCAATCCCTATTGTCAATCACAACATACAACAAAAATTATTTAAATCACTTTATGCTGAAATTTGAATTTCCTCTATACAATTCTTTAAAACTTGAAAAAACTAACTATTAATTTCACAGTCAATTTCTTGGTACTTCCTATTTAAAGTAAATGAAGGTATCCGCATAGTGAATAATATTAAATCTAATCCATATCCATATAAGTAGAAAAACATTTTAATTCAATTAAACCAACTCGGTTCTTTACCAGGAGTCCATTTAATATTGCAACCTAAAGACGGCATCTGATTTGAAGGATAAGAATTATCTTGATTCAAATCTCTTACAGCAGAGCGCAAATCTTCACCAGAAAGAAGAATATCATTACCTGGTCTACTATCATCTAATTGGCCATGATAATACAATGAAAAATTATTATCTCCTTCATTTGAAAAAAGATAAAAATCTGGGGTGCAAGCCGCTTTCAACTCCTTAGCAAAATTTTGATTTTCATCATATAGATAAGGAAAACTCCATCCCTGTGTTTGTGCTTGTAATCTCAAATTTTTAGGGGAATCTGAAGGATGAGTGACAATATCATTACTAGAAATTGCAACTGTTTGAACTGTATTTTCAATTTCTTTACTTAAGGTGAAAATTTGATTCTCAATATATTTAACAAATGGGCAATGGGCACAAATAAACATTAAAAGTAAATGCCGACTATCTAGATTATGAGAATTAAAATATTCATTTTTTGAAGAATTAGCATTTAACATTTCGAAATTCGGTAATTGGAAACCTAATTCCAAAACCATAGAGTTTGTTCTTACCATGTTCAAGTTAAAAATTCTTTGATATTTGAAAATTATTGTATATTTTGCAGTAATCCGTAAAGATAGGTACTTTTATATAGGAGAATAATAGAAATAATAAACAAAATGCTTCTAAATCTAACTGGCAAAAAAATTCTTGTTACGGGAATTGCCAACAATCGTTCAATAGCATGGGGTATCGCTCAACAACTTTCAAAAGCTGGCGCAGAACTTGGAATCACATATTTGCCTGATGATAAGGGAAGATTCGAGTCTAAAGTTAGAGAACTAACTGAACCTTTAAACCCATCGTTATTTTTGCCTCTTGATGTTCAAAATCCAGCTCAAATTGAAGAAATCTTTAAAAATATAAAAGACAATTGGGGGCAAATTGACGGATTAGTTCACTGCCTAGCATTTGCAGGACGCGATGAATTGATTGGAGATTATAGTGCTACCACTTCAGACGGTTTTGATAGGGCTCTTAATATAAGTGCGTATTCGTTAGCACCTTTATGTAAAGCAGCAAAACCACTTTTTAGTGATGGTGCTGGAGTTGTCTCATTAACTTATTTAGGTTCAGAAAGGGCGATTCCTAACTATAACGTGATGGGAGTTGCTAAAGCAGCTTTAGAAGCTTCAGTAAGATATCTTTCTGCAGAACTGGGTCCCGAAAAACAAGTCAGAGTTAACGCAATAAGTGCTGGGCCTATAAGAACACTTGCGAGTTCTGCTATAGGTGGCATTTTAGATATGATTCACAATGTTGAAGAAAAGGCTCCTTTACGCAGAACAGTCACTCAAACAGAAGTAGGTAATACAGCTGCTTTTTTATTAAGTGATCTCTCTAGCGGCATTTCAGGCCAAACAATTTACGTTGATGCGGGTTACTGCATTAATGGAATGTAAACTAAGTTTTTTGAATAAAAATGTCATCTCTAAGGCAATCTGAAATAAAAAGAAAAACGAATGAAACAGATATTTCTGTATTTATAAACTTAGATGGAAATGGAATTTCTGAGATTGATACCGGGATACCATTCTTAGATCATATGCTTAATCAAATATCCAGTCATGGTTTGTTCGATCTAAAAATAAAAGCAATTGGAGATACCCATATTGATGATCATCATACAAATGAAGATGTAGGAATTGCATTAGGCAAAGCATTTTCAAAAGCCTTGGGAGAAAGAAAAGGAATAAGCAGATTTGGACATTTCTTTGCACCATTAGATGAAGCATTAGTTCAAGTCACTTTAGACTGCTCTGGTAGACCGCATCTATCTTATGATCTTCAATTAAAAGCCCCTAGAATAGGAAATTATGATACTGAACTAGTAAGAGAGTTTTTTATTGCCTTTGTAAATAACAGCGGAATTACTCTGCATATTAATCAAATACGAGGGAGTAATTCACATCACATTGTTGAGGCGTGCTTTAAGGCTTTTTCAAGAGCAATGAGAATGGCTACCGAGATAGATCCAAGAAGATCTGATTCAATTCCAAGCAGTAAAGGAATGTTAGAAAAACAATAACATAGGAATTTTTTCGAATCAGCCACAATTCAATTGATTTTTGGCGAAGATAGATAAAGCGATTATTTTGTTGTGACTAATTTACAAGATAAAAAAATTGATAAATTTAATATTTTTAAAAAAGAAGATTGGTCAAGTGCTTATCAAAATGTAAAAAAGGAGCTAACTAAAGAGCCTCTAAAAATTAGCAAAGGTAATAATATTAAAAACTTGAATGGTACATTATTAAGAAATGGGCCAGGAATATTAGAGAGAGGTGGACAATGGGTTCACCATCCATTTGATGGCGATGGGATGATAACATCCATAAAATTCGAAAATGGCCAGCCATT
Organism: Prochlorococcus marinus str. GP2; assembly: GCF_000759885.1. Lineage (NCBI taxonomy): Bacteria > Bacillati > Cyanobacteriota > Cyanophyceae > Synechococcales > Prochlorococcaceae > Prochlorococcus > Prochlorococcus marinus. Next base: position 256,343 of record NZ_JNAH01000003.1, on the reverse strand, counting down.
CTTAACAAATAGATTTGTTAAAACTAAAGGCTATTTGGAAGAAGAAAAAATAGATAAATTTATTTATAGAGGTGTTTTTGGAACACAAAAAAATGGAGGAATTTTAAATAATGCATTAGATTTAAAATTCAAGAATATCGCTAATACACATGTCATTAAATTAGGAGATGAAATTCTCGCATTATGGGAAGCAGCAGGTCCACATGCAATGGATCCTGATAGTCTTGAAACTATTGGTTTAACGACATTAAAAGGAGTACTCAAGCCGAACGAAGCATTCAGTGCTCATCCCAAAACAGACCTAAACTCAAATGCATCTTCAGAACTTTTAGTCACTTTTGGAGTACAAACCGGGCCAAAAAGTACCATTAGATTAATGGAATTTGATAATGCTGGTACAAATTCTGGAGAGCTCATTTTTGACAGAAAAGATACCTTTAATGGCTTTGCATTCCTTCATGATTTCGCAATTACAACTAATTGGGCAATATTTTTACAGAATGCTATTGATTTCAATCCTCTTCCATTTGTAATGGGTCAAAGAGGAGCAGCACAATGTCTAAAGTCAAACCCAAATAAAAAGGCAAAGTTTTTTATCATCCCCAGAGAAAGTGGATTATTTAGAGGACAGCATCCTTTAACAATAGATGCTCCAGAAGGATTCGTTTTTCATCATGTAAACGCATTTGAAAAAGATTCCAAAATCGTATTAGATAGTATTTTTTATGATGATTTCCCATCAGTTGGTCCAGACGAGAATTTTAGGGATATTGACTTTGATAAATATCCAGAAGGAAAACTGAAAAGATCAATTATCGATCTAAAGACAAAAACTTGTGAACTTGAAACTTTCAGTGAACAATGTTGTGAATTTGCTGTTGTTAATCCTAAAAACTTAGGATTAAAATCAACTTTTAGTTGGATGGCAAGCACAGCTCAAAAGCTGGGGAACGCACCACTTCAAGCAATAAAAAAAATAAATTTAACTTCTAAGGAAGAGATTTTTTGGTCAGCAGGTCCAAGTGGATTTGTTAGTGAACCAATTATGGTTCCATCAGAAAACTCTTCAAAAGAAGATGAGGGATTTTTATTTATACTTTTATGGAACGGAGAAAGAAGAGGAAGCGATTTAGTGATATTAGATGCAAAAGACTTAAAAGAATTAGCTGTTTATGAATTACCCATTTCAATTCCTCATGGCCTTCATGGATCTTGGATTAATTGAATTTAAGAAAAAATTTCAATTAAATCTGGAATAATTTTTTTTAATGCTTTACCTCTATGGCTACAAGAGTCTTTAATATCATTATTCATTTCTGCGAAAGTTAATCTGGTAGAACTCTCCTCAAAAATTGGGTCATACCCAAAACCACTTTTGCCTCTGGGGTTAAAAATAATATTGCCATGACATTTGGCCTCAGATTCAATAATCACTTCACCATTTGGGGAACAAACACAAATATTAGCAATAAAGAAAGCACTTCTATTTTGAACTCCATCAAGTTCTCTTAAAACTCGTTCAATTCTCTTCTGATCATTTTCTGCATATCTAGATGAGTAAATGCCAGGCTTACCACCTAGTGCTTCAATACAAATTCCTGAATCATCTGCTATTGCAAAATTATTCGTTTCGCTTGAAACTTTACTCGCTTTTTTAATTGCATTATCTCTAAATGTCAGTCCATCCTCTTCAACTTCTAATGATTCTGGCTGGAGTAATAATTTACAATTAACTCCAGCAAGCAATTTCTTATATTCTTCAATTTTACCTTTATTCTTACTCGCTAATAATAAATTTTTCATCCTTATTTTCCTACCAAATTTATAAATACTTGACCCCATTCTAATAACTCATATAAATAAGATTCTTTTGGTGCTTCACAATATAACCTTAAAAGAGGTTCCGTTCCTGAAAACCTAAAAAGAAGCCAAAAATTTTTATCAATTCTCAACTTTATTCCATCGATCTTTGAGATACTTTTTAACTTGTGATTATTAATATTCTCAGGAATATTATCTATGATAAATTCTTTTACATTATTTTTTTCTGACTGATTTGGAAATTTAATATCAATTCTTTTATAAAAACTTGGCCCAAAATCTTCTTGAATTTCATCTAAGGTTTCATATAAATATTGAGATTTTTCAGCAATTCCATTTAATAAAACCATCGCTGCATATAGAGCATCTCTTTCAGGCATAAAGTCACCAAAACCAACTCCCCCAGATTCCTCTCCTCCAATAAATATTTTTTCTTTAATCATTTTTTCAGCAATATATTTAAAGCCAACTGGAAGTTCAAAAACATCTCTATTTTGACTCTCTGATATATTTTTAATAATATCTGAACCACTAACAGTCTTTATAACTGGATAAGAATTATTTTTAATTTCGCCCAAATAGCTTATAAAGTATGGGAGTAAATCTTGCGTACTAGAGTATCTTCCTTTTTCATCAATTGCCGCAATTCTATCCCCATCACCATCAAATATAATTCCTAAAGTTTTCACTTCATTTATTGAATTTTTCATTAGTGTTTGTTTTAGATCATCTGCATAATTAAAAAGAGGCTCAGGAGGTTTTCCTCCAAAAAAAGGATCAGCATCTTTCCTAATTTCTGAAATAACTTCTAAATCATTAGAAGCAAAAATCTCAGCCATACAATTTGCAGCTGAACCATGCATAGAATCTACAAAAATTCTCAATTTCATTTTTTTCAATCTTTTAGAAATAAAGTCAATATCGAAAAGGGATTTAATTCTATCTAAGTGAAATTTCTTAATATCTACCAATTGATTAAGACCATCTATTTTTTCAATTGAATTTCCAAGCATTAATCTTTTTTCAACTTCACTTGTAAAAGATTCGTCAACAGAACATCCATTAAAGCTCTTTATTTTTAGACCTAGCCAATTATATGGATTATGACTTGCTGTAATTACTAACGCTCCAAGACAACCAACTTCTTTTGCATAGAAACTACAAGAAGGTGTTGTAACAAAACCATCAGATAAGATCGGTTCGAAACCACATCCTCTTACAAAAGGTACTATTTGCTTCGCGAATTCACAAGCCATAAATCTACGATCATATCCAATAATAATTTTCTTTGAATTAACTTCTTTGTAGTATTGATAATGCAACTCCTGGCATGCAGCGACTACAACTCTTGAAAGATTGGATAAATTAAAATCAAATCCAATAATTCCTCTCCACCCGTCAGTTCCAAATTTTATCTTATCTAATTTATCAGCTGTCAAATTTAAAATTTCCTTGATTCATTTTAATTACCTATAATAATTTATATGAGTAAATTTTAAAACCGCCCTTAAAAAATAATTTGAATTCTCTTCATTTAAAAAGTTTTACAAGATGCAAAAGAAAAGCATGGCTAGATTTTAAGGGTGAAAAATCTTATCAAGTTTGGTCTGCTCATAAAGCCATAGATAAAGTTCGCCAATATCAAATTTTCTCTAAATTATGTAATGGTGAAATATACACAGGATTAAAAGCCTGTGAAAATGGTTATCAAGGGGTAATTGGTTTGAAAATCAAAGGGAATCTTTTCCCAAATATTAACGCAGAGATAAGTCCACAATTACTTATAAAGACTAAAGGTAAAAGTAAATGGGGACAATATAAATATTTACCTGCTGTTTATAAGTTAGGCCACAAAACCACTAAAGAACATTTATTCGACTTAGCTTTTAGTTCTATGCTATTGGAATCTTTTCAAGAATCACAAATTGAGAAAGGATTAGTAATTTCAAATTTTTATAAAAAAGTAAATGTTGAAGAAATTCGTTTAAATAAAAAATTAAGAAAAAAGGTTTTGAATGTTTTATTAAGTTTGAATGAATGCTTGGAGGGATTTATGCCAGAAATAACTCAAGATAGAAAAAAATGTACTATTTGTTCATGGCAAAAATTTTGCGACAAAGAAGCAAGAGAAAACGGATATCTAACAGATATAGATGGAATAGGATCCAAAACGGCATCATTACTCATAACAAATGGAATATCTGATACCCAAACATTAGCTTCGTATAGCGAAAAAAAACTTGGAGAGAAATTATCTATATTCAACGATCAAAAGTATCAAAAAGCGTCCTTATTTGTAAAGCAAACACAAGCTTATATTTCTGGGGAACCTTATCTTATTTCCAATAAAAATGATACTAATATTATACTAGAAAAAACACGCTCGGGATTTTATATATTTGATATTGAGTCAAGTCCAGATGAAAAGCATGACTTTTTATATGGTTTTTTAAAAGTAAATAATTTGTTTACAAAAAAAGAAGATCTTATTTATAAACCAATTTTTAATCTAAAAAAAAATAAAATTGAATCTTACACGAAAATTATTGAAATACTTTTTTCACATAAGGAATGGCCAGTATTACATTACGGAGAAACTGAAAAGATAGCAATAATTAATATTGCTAAAACCCTAAATTTTAGTTTTGAAGAAATTGATTCACTTACTTCAAGATTTATAGACTTACATACCTTAATACGAAAGTCTTGGATATTACCACTAAAAAACTACAGCTTAAAAACTGTTTCTAATTGGCTTGGATTTGAATGGATGCAGAAAAATGTTAGTGGCTCAAAAGCCCTTTATTGGTGGATTCAATATCAAATTACAGAAAACGAAATATTTTTAAAAAAAATTGTCCAATATAATAAAGATGATTGTTTAGCTACTCTTCAAATTGCAGAATATTTAATCAAAAATCAATTAAAGAAAAATTGAACCTACAGATTTATTAATAATAATTTTTCCAAAAATTTCTGAAAAAAAATAACTTCCTTCTTCTAAATATTTTCTTTTTATCATTGCTAAACCTTTTATCTGATTATCTGATTTGAAAAAACTAGTGATTTTGCCTACAGAAATATCCTTGGCAGAATTTATATATAAATTTTTATCTTCAAAATCTAAATTTAAATTAGGTTCAAATGATTTCCAAATTCTTATTTCCTGTTTTAAAGAAGAAACATTTTTTATTTTTGACATTGTTTCTTGCCCTAAATAACAACCTTTATTAAAATCTATAAGATCTTGTAATCCAAGCTCAAGAGGATTATTTTTTCCGTTTATTTCCATTTCTAAGGATGGTATCGCCTGATTAATCTTCCAAAGTTTTAAATCATTGGGATTTAGTAAATTTAGTTTATTTTTATATATTTCAAAGTCTTTATCTTCTGTTTTGAAGAAAATAGGCAGGTAAGATCTCCATGAAGTAGATTCATCAATTTCCTGAATTCTATTTATCAAGAAAGGTTCACTTAAAAGGACATCATCCGCTGGGAAAATAATTTGATTAAAGTAATTAATTATTTCATGAGTGTTACCCGCCAAGATAATTACTTCTAAGTTTCTTTCTAATAAATTAATTTCAATTAATGCCCTTAGAACTCCATTTGGAGTTAGCCAACAAGTTTTGATAACTTTATTTTCTGAATTAAGAATATTACTAGTTGTTATGCCATTCAAAAATTTCCTGGCATCTAATCCAGTAACAGAAAAACAATCAAATTTTTCAAGCCAAAACTTTTTTTTTATTTCTTGCATTTTAAAATAATCATAAAAAGTCTTTTATTGTAAAAAGACTTTTTAATTTGACATTTTCATCTTCAAGGGCTTCTAATCCCCCTTCTTGCCTATCAACTATAGACAAAACTTCCTCAACAACATAATTATTTTCGCGTAACTTTTTTATAGCTTTTATCACTGAACCAGCAGTAGTAACAACATCCTCTAAAACAGTTACCAAAGTTCCTTCTTCTAATGAGGGGCCCTCTATTCCAGCTTTGGTACCATATTTTTTGACTTCTTTACGAATTATTAACCCATCAAGGTCTAGCCCATGCAAAGCGGCTTTTAGAATTAATCCACTTACTATAGGGTCTGCACCTAATGTCAATCCTGCTACAGCTTTTGATCTTGAGTCCTTTAACTCTAAAAATAAATCACTTATTAAGTTTAAGCCTTCGCCATTTAATGAAACTGGTTTACAGTTCAAGTAATGAATGCTTTTTTTTCCTGAAGATAAAGTGAAGTTTCCTTTCTTATAAGATTTTTCAATTAACTGTTTTAACAATTTTGCTTTTTTTAAATCATACTTATCTGAAAATTTGCCCATTAGTAAAAGTTAAATTTATATCTAAAGATTAGAAGAAAAAAAGAAATCTCACAAAAACTTCCTAATGAGGTTTTTTTTGAAATATTATTTTTATATTGTATATTGAAATTCAATGTAATTTAAAATTACATAAATCCCATTGGGGGTGTAGCAATCTGGTGAATGCACCAAACTCATAATTTGGCTAAGGCGAGTTCGATCCTCGCCACCCCCATTATTCATTTGTCATTGAATGAAAATAACTCTTCTTTTAATAATATTATTTTTCCCAGCTTTTTTCGCAGCTAGTGAACTATCTTTTTTACTAATAAGGCCAAGCCAAGTTTTAAGGCTAATAGAAGAAAAAAAGAAAGGAGCATTTTCTATTCTAAAAATTCAAAAAAGATTTAGATCCTCCTTAATTGCATCTCAATTTGGAGTAACAATTTCATTGATTGCTATTGGGTGGCTCAGTAATAGCATGGCAAATGATTATTGGAAAAGAAATATTTTACAAAATAGATTTTATGATCTTATGCTTTTTTTATTTGTGGTTTTAGTAGTTACTCTGGTCTCTGGACTAATTCCTAAGGCCTTAGTAATTAATAATCCAGAATCTGCTGCACTAAGGTTAACCACCATATTCGATGCAGTAAGAAAAGGCATGCAACCAATAATTACAATAATCGAATTCTTTGTAAGCGCTTGTTTAGGCTTATTCAATTTAAATAACAAATGGGATTCTTTAAATTCGGCTTTATCCGCAAGCGAATTAGAAACTCTTATAGAGACAGATAACGTTACTGGTTTAAAACCAGATGAAAAGAATATTCTTGAAGGAGTTTTTGCTCTAAAAGATACGCAGGTAAAAGAAGTAATGATTCCAAGATCTGAAATGGTAACTTTGCCAAAAAACATAACCTTTTCAGAACTTATGAAACAAGTAGATAAAACTCGCCATGCACGCTTCTTTGTGATTGGTGAGTCTTTAGATGATGTATTAGGTGTATTAGATTTACGTTATTTAGCTAAGCCAATATCAAAGAGTGAAATGGAAGCTGATACATTGTTGGAGCCCTTCCTTTTACCAGTGACAAAAATAATAGAAACATGTTCATTAGCAGAAATATTTCCGATAGTAAGAGACTACAATCCTTTCTTACTTGTAGTTGATGAACACGGTGGAACAGAGGGGCTCATAACTGCAGCTGATTTAAATGGAGAAATAGTTGGAGAGGAAATGCTTAACAATAGAGTTTATTCAGATATGAGAATGTTAGATAATTTTTCTAAAAAATGGTCAATAGCTGGAAAATCAGAAATTATAGATATCAATAAAAAGTTAGGATGTTCTATTCCAGAGGGTGCAGACTATCATACCCTTGCTGGATTTCTTTTAGAAAAATTTCAAATGGTTCCAAAAATTGGCGACGTTTTAGAGTTTAATAAAACTAAATTTGAAGTTATTTCTATGTCAGGTCCGAAAATTGATCGTGTTAAAATAATTCTTCCCAAAAGCTAAATGTGGCGCCCCATAGAGGATAATAATAAATAATATTTAAATTTGGAATTATGCAACCAACCTCATCACCCGTAAAGGTTGGAGTCATAGGGATAGGGAATATGGGCTGGCATCATGCTCGTGTACTCAGTTTACTGAAAGATGCAAATCTCATTGGAGTCGCAGATCCAAATGAAGAGAGAGGAAAATTAGCTATTGAGCAGTTTAATTGCGAATGGTTCGAGGATTATAAGGACCTAATTCCAAAAGTTGATGCTATCTGTATCGCTGTACCTACACTACTTCATCAAAAAGTAGGACTAGATTGTCTAAAGGGAGGTACTAACGTTCTCATTGAAAAACCAATTGCAGCAAACGAGTTGGAAGCAAAATCTTTAATAGAGGCCGCTAATGCAAGTAATTGTCTATTACAAGTTGGGCATATTGAAAGATTTAATCCTGCTTTTAGAGAATTAAATAAAATAGTAAATAATGAAGAAATTGTTGTTTTGGAAGCAAGGAGGCACAGTCCTCATGCAGATAGAGCAAATGATGTTTCTGTAGTAATGGATTTAATGATTCATGACATTGATCTTATTTTAGAGCTTGCAAACTCAAAAATACAAAAATTAGCTGCTGTTGGAGGAAGAAATAGCGAAGGATTGATAGATTATGTCAATGCTACTTTAGTTTTTAAAAATAATGTAATTGCAAGCTTAACTGCCAGCAAAATGAGTCACAAAAAAATTAGAACTTTAAGTGCTCACTGCCAAAATGGTCTAGTAGAGACTGATTTCTTAAATCACTCTTTACAAATCCATCGAAAGTCTCATGAATCATACACAGCAGAGCATGGAGAATTAGTTTATAGAAATGATGGATATGTCGAAGAAGTTAGCACAACTTCCATTGAACCTCTTTATGCAGAACTGGAGCATTTTCTTAAATGCGTTCAGGGCAAAGAAAAGCCTGAGGTAGATGGGGAGCAAGCCTCAAGAGCATTAAAAATTGCTGATTTTATAGAGAGTGCTGTAGATAATTCTGGAGATGCGATTTTACTTGAAAATCCCTTCTAATAAAAACAATTTAAACTAAAAGAATTTTTATTTAAATCCAACTGCAGCTTGCCAAACAAATACCAATAAAAAGAAGAATAAAGGAATAAGTGGAAGAACATCAACAGTTGGGGCAAAGGCCTTGTAAGCCTCGGGCAATTCAGCGAATGTATTAAATAGAATGAGCACCTTTTTTGATAATTTAATTAATTATGATAAGACGTTACCACGTATAGTGAGCAATAGAGGATGTTTTCCAAGGAGCGAAATCATTTGTAAAACAATTATCTTTAATTGCAGTAGAAATTGCATTGGTAAATCTTATTAAGTGAGCAATATTATGCAAACTTATGAGGGTTAGGCCTAATATTTCGTCATTTCTAATTAGATGGTGCAAATATGCTCGAGAATACGACTTACATGTCTCGCATTTACAAGTTTTGTCAATTGGAGAAAAGTCATTTTTAAATCGCGCATTTCGCAAGTTCAATCTTTCATCATTAAAAATTGCAGTCCCATGTCTTCCTAGTCTTGTAGGCAAAACACAGTCAAATATATCGAATCCATTTGCAACAGCCAAAGAAATTTCTCTTAAAGAGCCAATTCCCATTAAATATCTTGGTTTATTTATTGGTAAGAATTTCGGGACGTAATTAATTACACTATGTATTTCTTCGACTGCCTCGCCAACACTTACACCTCCCACTGCTATTCCAGGCAGATCAAAAGAACTTGTATATTTTGCGCTATATTCTCTCAATCTTGGATACTTACCACCTTGAACTATACCGAATAATGCTTGATTAGATTTCTTATGAGTCTCGACACATTTTTGCAACCATGAATGAGTTCTTTGTAAAGAGTCCTCAATATCATTTTCGTTAGCTGTATGTGGAGGACAATGATCAAAAGCCATCGCAACATCCGATCCAAGATCCATTTGAATCTGCATTACTTTTTCAGGTGATAGAAAAACATGACTACCATCTCTTGGATTTTTAAATTCCACTCCTTTATTAGAAATATTGTTTAACTTAGCCAAACTAAAAACTTGATATCCCCCTGAATCAGTAAGAATAGGCTTAGGCCAATTCATGAACTTATGAATTCCGCCAGATTCTTTAATTAATTTTTCTCCAGGTTGTAAATGAAGATGAAAGGTATTCGAGAGAATCATTTCTGATCCTGTAGAGGTTAACTGCTTAGATGAAATTCCTTTAACCGTTGCCAAAGTACCCACAGGCATAAATTTTGGTGTATTTACCTCACCATTTGGTGTATGAAATATACCTGTTCTTGCTCCTGTATTACTGCAATTCGATGTTATTTCAAATTCAAACACGATAATTTATAAAATTTTTTGATCCTTTTTCATTAATCTAACCTATTATTTAATATTGAATCTATTTTTATCTCATCAAAAAATATTTAATAAACAATTTGGCAGGCTCTTGGATTTTCTATACGACATTTCCAAAGATACCTTTAATTAAACCGGAATTTAAAAATATTGCACAATTTGCCCCGCCTTTAGGATTTTTTATTGGAACAATACAGAGTTATATTTTTATTTTTCTAAGATCAAACTCTTGGTCAATTTATGCATCTGCATTAATTTGTTTGGCTTGTGGATATTTAATTACTGGTGGCCTACACCTTGATGGTTTAATGGATACTTTCGATGGTATTTTTGCAGGTAAAAAGAGACGTTTAAAAGCCATGAAAGACAGTAAAGTTGGTTCCTTTGGCGTTCAAGCTTTAGTTTTTATAACTTTAATTCAAATTGCTTGCATACTGAAAATTCAAAACCTAATAATTTTTGTTTTACCTATATGCTTATTTTGGGGTAGATTTTCAAATTTATTTTTTATAGAAAAGTTTAAATATATTAGTTATAAGAAAAAATCTATTAGTCACAAAAAGTTTTGGAATGGATTTAAAAAAGAATCTTTGATCTCCATTATTTTTCTTTTAATTTTCATTGCATACCAATTTGTTTCAATTACATCCCAAGCAATATTAATTAAATTTTTAATTCTTATTTTGATTGGCATTTTTCTAAGCTATTCTATCCCAAACATACTTGGTAAAAAAATTGGGGGCTTTAATGGAGATGCCTGCGGTGCAAGTGTTGTACTAGTTGAAACTGCAATGTTGTTCATGCATGCAATTCTTTTATAGGTAGTTCTAAATAAAAATTATTTTTCTTCTTAAGATTTTTTGATTTCTCAGTATTACCAATCGAGTTATTTTCCAGCAATCTCAAATCTCCTCCAATTTGTTTTGCTAATTTCCTCGCTAAGAAAAGTCCCACACCAGTGCCGTCCTTCTTTTTAGCGGCAGATCCTCTAAAACCTTTTTCAAAAATCTTCTCATTTTCATTTTTGCTTATTTTTTTACCATCATCAAATATACAAAGTCCATCGCTCGTAATTGCGAGTCCAATTTCAGCATCTTTTTGAGCATATTTAAACGCATTTTCTAATAAATTAGCCACAATTTCAGCAATAACAGCATATTTTGGCTTTAATGGCGAAATAGTCCAATCTGGCCAAAGAGAAGGTTCAGTCCAATCTCTATTCTCTAAGTCCGCATTAGCTTTACCCCTTTCTAATATTGGCCTCAATAAACTCTGAACAGTTATTACTTTTTTATTGTCTAAATTTGGTGGTAATAATAATCTTTCCTCTCCAATTTCCAGAGGAAGTTGAATAGGTGAATTTAATTGCGCAAAAGAATCCATATATTGATTAATTTGTTTTTGCTCTATTATCATGCGTTCGACTATTTCAATAGAATCATCATCTGAACCAAGTCTTTTTATAAGTAATTTTGCATATGTCCTTATAGCGGCCAATGGATTCCTTAATTGATGAATTATTACATTGACCTGATTTTTTAAATAATTGATTTCTTCATTTTTATTTTGACGTTCTAATTCGATAGAGACGCATTTAGCTAAAGATATTGAAAGCGCTTTTAATCTAGAGTCAAGAGATACTGGCCAATTCCCCCCTTTCAAATCAGTTTCTACCCTAAGGACGCCAAGTAAAATATCGTTTTCTTGAAGCGGGTACCATCTTCTATTAGGCGATGAAACTTTTAGTGAAGGATCATCTTCTATGGATGTAAGTAGCCTATCAATTTGTGGCCATTGACCAATCATTTCAAAAGATGCTTTAGTTCCTTGCTTAGCTGAAGCAAGATACATAACTAAATTAGTCACGCCCATTGAGCAACCAAAACTCTCTAGCTGTTTTATAATTAATTCTTCAAATTTTTTTGAAAGATTCATAATTAATGAAATTTAGAGAAATTTTTTTAAAAAAAACTTGAAAAAGGGCTTGTAAAATATGAAAAAAGTATTAAGATATATAAAGAGGTCTGACTTTAGCCAGCCTTAAATATGATTATTTAATCATATTTTAAGCTACATCAGGGGTTGATGGGTCCTCTATGTAATTTGAAGTGAATTTAAAATCACATATATAAGATTAGTAAATATAAATAAGACTAATCTCATTAATAATTTCAGGAGTACCAATCAATGTCAAAAAAAAGAAAAAGAATCAGCAGAAGAAGATTGGCTGGCCAAAGAGTAATGGCACATGTACCTATTTATCATATCGAAACTGGCAAACATAAACCAGTTACTGCTGCAAGAAGATTCATAGCTGAAAATGAATTATCTGCTCCTTCAGTTTTTAACGTTCGAAGAAATGAACATACTACTGATAGGTTTTTCTGGGGTGAAAAAGGCTTATTTAGTGCCCAATATGCTGAAGAAAATCATTTTTTATTTCCATCATTAAAAGTTGTAGTTGAAGGAATTGGAGAAGAAAAAATATTTGAAGGTCTTGAACTTACCGCAGATGATTGGGAAGAGATTGAAGAATACGAATATGCTTTTGTTTAAAAAATATTACTTATATTTGAACTAATAAGATTAATTAAATTGGAATCGATTTGATGAAATCCATGGAATTCTAATAATTCACATAATTCAGAAGACTTACTTTTTACCTTTTCATAAATAATCCTAGAAGCATCTATGGGCACGACGTCATCGAATAAACCATGACTAATGATTAATGGTGAGCATTTTTCTCCTGGGAACCAGTTGGGGTGAGGATAACCACTACAAGCAACAATTAATCCAAAATTTAATTTCAATCCTGCATCAATCGCCATTGCCGCCCCCTGAGAGAAACCCAACAAAATTGTTTTTTTTAATGGAATCTGATCAGTATCAAATTTTTTTAATGTAACTAAAAGTCTATTTACTTCCACCTCAGCTCCGTTCCAATCATGTGGGTATAATCCATACCACTGTCTTCCCTGACCACTTGGATGTAATCCAGGAGCCCTCAAAGAAATTACCTCAAAATCAAGATTTATTTTTTCTCTCAACTCCTTACCAAATATTAAAAGGTCATCTGAATCAGCTCCCCAACCATGCATCAAAATAATTCTATGAGTTGCAGTTTGAGAGCTAATCGAGACAAATTCATGATCGATGTCATATTTCATGTTTATATTCTTAAGTAAGTTAACTTTCCCATAATGTCACCATTAGCTTTAGTAAGTGTCTCTGATAAAAAAAATATAATCCAATTTTGTATGGAGTTGGTTGAAAAATTTGATTATAAAATTCTATCAAGTGGAGGAACTGCTAAACATCTAATAGAGGCAAAAGTTCCAGTTATTAAAGTTACAGAGTTCACTAATTCTCCTGAAATTCTTGGAGGAAGAGTAAAAACTTTGCACCCAAAAATACACGGAGGAATATTAGCCAAAAGAACTGATGAGGAACATAAAAGAGATATAGAAGCTAATGATCTTGAATTAATTGATTTAGTAGTTGTAAATTTATATCCTTTTAAAAAAACTGTAGAAAGCGGATCTAAATGGGAGGAAGCTATTGAAAACATCGATATCGGAGGACCATCAATGATTCGTTCAGCAGCTAAAAATCATAAAGACGTTTCAGTTTTAGTCGATCCAAGTCAGTATCAAAATTTTCTTGAAGAAAGTAAAAAAGGTAATTTAAAGGAGTCATACAAAGCAAAATTAGCCCTTGAAGCTTTCCAACATACAGCAGACTATGACACTGCAATATCTAATTGGATAAGAAAAGAAAAAGGTTTTGAATCCTCCAAATATATTGAATCTTATCCACTTATCAAAACCTTAAGATACGGGGAAAATCCTCATCAAAAGGCTTTTTGGTATGGTCTCAGTAATATTGGATGGAACTCAGCAGAACAATTACAAGGTAAAGAGTTAAGTTATAACAATTTATTGGATCTTGAATCTGCCGTCTCAACAGTTCTAGAATTCGGCTATGAAGAAAAAGTTAATCCCAAAGAAAACACTATTGCATCTGTTATTTTAAAGCACAACAATCCTTGTGGAGCATCTATAAGCGATTCTACCTCTAAAGCATTTTTGAACGCTTTAGAGTGTGATTCAGTTAGTGCATTTGGAGGAATAGTTGCTTTTAATTCAAATGTCGATACTGAAACCGCAATTAAACTTAAAGATATTTTCTTAGAGTGTGTAGTAGCTCCATCTTTTGATAAAGAAGCTCTAGAAATTTTAAAAATCAAAAAGAATTTAAGAATTCTAAAGTTATCAAAAAATATGCTTCCTAAAAAGAATCAAACTTCTAATAAATCCATTATGGGAGGATTACTTGTTCAGGATACTGATGATAGTGAAGACAAAAATGAAAATTGGATTTCAGTAACTAGAAATATTCCGAGTAATCAAATAAACTTTGATCTAAATTTTGCATGGAAAATTTGTAAACACGTGAAATCAAATGCAATTGTTATTGCAAAAGGCCAAAAAACCATTGGTATTGGAGCTGGACAAATGAATAGAGTTGGAGCCGCAAGAATTGCATTAAAAGCGGCGGGAAGTTTATGTTCTGATGCAGTCTTGGCGAGCGATGGATTTTTACCTTTTGCTGATACTGTCGAACTTGCACATGAGTATGGTATCAAAGCTATTATCCAACCTGGAGGTAGTCTCAGAGACCAAGAAAGTATTGATATGTGCGATTCGAAAGGAATTTCAATGGTATTTACGCAAAAAAGGCATTTTTTGCATTAAGTTAAGTTGATTTTGGATAATATGTAATTTTATTAGTCTTTCTAAATAAAGAAAGCCTACCAGGACCTGCACATAGAAAGTATAAAGAAATAGCCCCATATATGAAAGACAATTCGAAGGCATAATTATGTCCTTCAACTACTGCAAGGGGAAAACCTTCTAGACCAGTATCTAGGAGATGAAAATAAACAGCAAATGCCATAGTGGAGAAAAGACCTAGAGAAGAGAGCCTTGCAAATATCCCTAAAGCCAACCCTACTGGGCATACTAATTGAGTAATCGCCGCTCCAAAAGTCCAAATGACAGGATCTCCCGGTAAAAATGGGAAATACTTACCAACTACAAACTCAGCAAAACCCTGAGGATCTTGAAGTTTCTCTAAGCCATGATGAATCATCAAAGCACAAAAACCAATTCGTAAAACAAAAATTGAAAGCTCTCCAAGTATATTAACTTCTGAACCTGAAGATGAATTAGCAACTACAACTTCAACTTTTTGGGGAGCTTTAGTTCTATTCATACTTGCAGTTTGAACCTGATTAGTTTGTGAATTGTCTTCCATACTTTATAATTTTTTTATTATTCTAAATAATAATGTAGATATTTTGAATTATCTGACTAATAAATTAAAAAAAATAATTAAAGTTATAAATCAAATAAAAAATTTAAGAAGCAATATCAACTAACTTCTCAATAACATCTGCGACAACTTTATCAGGAGTTGATGCACCTGAGGTAATTCCAACATTAATTTTTCCACTGGGTAAAAAATTCTTTTTAAGTTCTAAATCTGATCCTAGGGGCTTATGTAATATTGAGTTTTCTTCAACTGATATCCTCTCTGGCGTATCTATATGAAAAGAGGAAATATTTTTAGTAATTGCTATTTCTTGTAAGTGAGTAGTATTAGAAGAATTGAAGCCTCCAATAACGACAAGAATATCAAGGTCTTCATCAACCAAAGAGAACATTGCATCTTGTCTTTCTTCAGTTGCATCACAAATAGTATTAAAAGCTAAGAAGTGGCTATTTAAGTTTTCTGGTCCGAATTTTTTTAACATCGTTCTTTCAAAAACTTTTCCAATTTCTTCAGTCTCACTTTTAAGCATAGTTGTCTGGTTAGCAACTCCCACTCTATCTAAATCTTGATCAGGATCGAATCCATTAGAACAAGCTTTAGCAAATTTGTTCATAAATTCTTTTCTATTACCTCTACCCATAATGTATTCAGATACATAATTTGCTTCTTCTAGATCAAGTACAACTAAATATTTATCTGCAAATGAACTAGTAGCAAGAGTCTCCTCATGCTTAAATTTTCCATGGATTATGGATGTGAAAACATGTTTTTTATGTTTCTCCACAGTATGCCAAACCTTAGAAACCCATGGACAAGTTGTATCTATGATATGACAACCTTTCTCATGAAGGAGTTTCATCTCTTGAACAGTAGCTCCGAAAGCAGGCAGAATAACTACATCACCATTAGAAACTAACGAAAAATCTTTAATTCCATTTTTAGCTGAAATGAATTTTACATTCATTTTCCTTAAATGATCGTTAACTGAGGGATTATGAATTATTTCGTTTGTTATCCAAATATTCTCATTAGGGTAATGTCTTCTAGTCTCATAAGCCATTGCTACAGCTCTTTCAACACCCCAACAAAACCCGAAGGCTTGAGCCAACTTAATGTTTAACCTGCCTTTAGTATAAGTAAAACCATTATCTCTTATAGAACTTATCAGATCACTTTGATAAGCTTCTTCTAAAGCTTGAGCTCTTTTTGTTGGAGAATCAAAGCCTCTTCTATTATATCTATCAGAATGATGAAGGGACCTTCTAAAAGCTTGTGTATCCATCTTTTGATATTACAACATTTCAAATAATTTTCGTAAAAAAAAAGAAACCTGACATAAGTCAGGTTTCTAAAGTAAATTTTAAATTTGATTATTTAGCAGATGCAAAGTCTGGATATGCTTCCATTCCGTGCTCTCCTATATCTAGGCCTTGAGTCTCTTCCTCTTCAGATACTCGGATTCCACCGAATAATCCTCCAATTACAGACCAAGCAATCCAACAAGTAACTAGTGTCCAAATAGCATATGCTGCTGCACCAAGAGCTTGAACAAGAAGAAGGTTAATACCTCCACCATTGAACAATCCCATACCAGCACCATCTCCTTGAACAGCTGTACCCCATAGACCGATAACTACAGTACCCCATACACCACAAACTCCGTGAACAGAGAATGCACCAACAGGGTCGTCTATCTCAGCAGCATCAAGAGCTGCAACAGAGAATACAACGATAATTCCACCAACTAGTCCTGCAAACCAGGCTCCAGCAAGTGTCATATCGCCACAACCAGCAGTGATACTAACTAAACCAGCAAGGATTCCGTTAATAATCATTGTAAGGTCAGGCTTACCAGAAGTTAATGTTGAAACAATAGTTGCTCCAATAGCTCCAGCTGCTGCTGCCAAAGTAGTTGTTACAGCAACATATGGAACCCATTGGTCCATAGCAAGTTGAGAACCGGGGTTAAATCCATACCAACCTATCCATAGAACTAATGCACCCAAAGTAGCTATGGCCATGTTGTGACCTGGCATAGCCTGTGGTTTTCCATCAGAGTATTTGCCAATTCTTGGTCCAAGAAGCATAGCTCCTACAAGACCTGCCCATGCTCCAACTGAGTGAACAATTGAAGAACCAGCAAAATCAACAAAACCTAAAGAATCAAGCCAACCACCATTCCATTTCCAGCTACCAGCAATTGGATATATAAATGCAGTTAATACAATAGCAAAAACAACAAATTCTCCAAATTTAACTCTTTCAGCAACAAGACCGGAAACGATAGTTGCCGCAGTTCCTGCAAATGCAGACTGGAACAAGAAATCAACAGTTGGAACTAACCCAGCATCAGTTACCATATCTGCAGTAACTGTTGGATCAAAAAATAGGCCTCCAAAATAAAGCCATCCGTCAGCAACACTTCCTCCGTACATTAATGAATAGCCGATAAACCAATAAGAAGTTACAGCTAGAGCGAATACAAAGAGGTTTTTAGCAAGGATGTTAACAGCGTTCTTAGAACGGCACATACCTGCCTCAACCATAGCGAAACCGGCGTTCATAAAGATCACTAGAATAGTAGCGATCAAAAGCCATAAATTGTTAGCAAGAAAAGCTGCATTCAACTCAGGTAAATCAGCTGCGTGAGCTGAAAGATTAAAAATACCTAAACCAAACAAAGCTAGGGGAACAGTTGCAAGCCACAACATAGAGCGGTTTGAACTAAATCCTCGAATACTCCTCAAAAGGAGCATAGGTCCATTAACAAGACTTGCATCTTGAAGTTTGGACCTAGAGCGCCTTTGAGGCGTTTGCAAAGCAGTGGTCATAAAAAAAAATTAGATCTGCAAAAAAACAGTTTGTGCTGTTTCCTTTCAAATTTAAATTTATTCAAAAAACTTATCCGTGTCTAGTAGTTGTTTATACCATTTTTATAGTTGCACCCTAAAAAATTATTTGTTAAATTGAAAAATTATTTTTTTTGGATTTCAAAATATCAAGTTTTTTATTTATTTCAAAGGTTTAATTCCATTCCATGATACGTGGTCTTTATGAAATTCAAAAGAACATGGGATTGTTATCATTCCTACACTTAAAGATTCTCTAAAAAGATTGCCATATAAGGGATCTGCTTCATCTCCAGGGGCAAAGAAACAAGCGTCTTTTCTCGTCATACATAGTATTAAAACACTTTTACTTTCAGGTATTAATTCCTTTAATTCCATAAGGTGTTTTTGCCCTCTTTTCGTTACTGTATCTGGGAAAAGAGCTATATTTTCTTTAATCCAAGTCGTATTTTTAACCTCGATGTAAATGTTACGTTTATCAGGATTTGAAGATTTTGGAGTTAAAAAAAAGTCAATTCTGCTTTTTTTATCTTTTCCATAGGGAACTTCAGATTTAATTGTCTCTATTTCTCCAATGAATTCTTTTAGAAAATTTTTCTCAATAACCTTTTTGATTAATTTATTTGCGAATAAAGTATTAATTCCCACCCAAACCTCATCATTTTTAGAATTGGAAACACATATCTGTTCCCAAGTAAAAGGTAATTTTCTTTTTGGAGAAGGGGAATAACTTATTCTTACTTTAGCTCCCTCACTCAAAAGTCCCTTCATTGGGCCTGTATTAGCACAATGAGCAGTTACTATATCTCCACTCTCTAATTTTATATCTGCAAGAAACCTTTTATACCTCTTAATTAAAACCCCTTCGATTAATGGATCAAATTCAATTATCCGATCATTCATAAATATGTCGTTAGTTAAAAATCAAATATAATTGAAACTTAAACTTCTTGAAAAATTTAGACAAATCCAAATGCATTCGTTTTTAAAAAATAATGTTTTTTCTATTTCGTTTGGTACTAGTCTTAGTAAATTAGCTGGATGCATAAGACAAATATCTATAGCCGCTGCTTTTGGAGTTGGGGTAACATACGACGCATTTAATTATGCCTATATAATTCCTGGTTTTTTGCTAATAATCGTTGGAGGGATTAATGGTCCCCTACATAACGCAGTCGTTGCAGTTCTAACTCCTCTTAACAAAAAAAATGGAGGGATTGTTTTAACTCAAGTAAGTATAAAACTTTCAATATTATTATTTGGTTTAGCTATATTGATTTATTTTAATTCCAGATTATTAATTGAATTACTAGCCCCCAATTTAAGTTATGAAGCTAAATCTATTGCAACTTATCAATTAAAAATACTTACGCCTTGTATTCCATTATCTGGCTTCATAGGTTTAAGCTTTGGCGCCTTAAATTCCCAAAAAAAATTCTTTTTATCAAGTATAAGTCCAGCAATAACTAGTCTAACCACTATTTTTTTTATTTTATTAAGTTGGATTTTCAACCAAGAAAATGAATATTCTCATTTCTTTACTTATACGGGATTACTTGCTTTTGCAACTTTGACAGGAACTTTAATTCAGTTTGTTATTCAAATTGCGGAAATAAATAAAATCGGTCTTTTGATACTAGAGTCAAACTTCCAATTATTTAATGATGAAGAAAAGAGGATTTTTAAACTAATTATTCCAGCATCTATCTCATCAGGTCTCAGTCAAATTAATGTTTTTATCGATATGTTTTTCGCTTCAAGTTTTCAAGGAGCAGCATCGGGACTAGCATACGGAAACTTTCTGATACAAGCCCCATTAGGCATATTATCTAACTCTTTGATTTTGCCATTACTTCCAAAATTCTCAAAATTTAGAAGTGAACAAGATAATAGAGGCCTCCAAAAACAATTGATATCTGGGGTAGAGTACTGTTTCTTGACAACTATTTTTTTAACCGGATTTTTCATAACATTTAATAATCAAATAGTAGAATTAATTTTTCAAAGAGGGGCTTTTGATTATTCAGCGAGTCTAAAAGTGAAGAATATATTAATTGCTTATGCCGTTGGCATACCTTTTTATCTTTGTAGGGATTTATTAGTAAGGACTTACTACTCAATAGAAAAAACAAAATTCCCTTTTAAAATCTCATTTGCTGGAATAATATTTAATATTTTTTTTGATTGGCTTTTAATTGGTGCACCGATTAAGAATTTTGAAAATCTTTCACCATACAATTTTGGAGTTGTAGGAATAATTTTATCTACTGTAATAGTAAACTTTTTAGTTTGTATTTTTCTTTCTTTCAATCTGCGAAATGAAAATATAAATTTGCCTAACTTAGATTTAGTAAGAAAAGTTATACTCATGTCACTAGCATCATTAATAGATAGCATGCTTTGTTTTAATATTTTTAAAACAACAAATAACTTTAATTCAAATTTCGGAGAAATTTTATTTTTAATATTTGGATCTCTAACTTTTTTTGCTATTTATTTTTTACTTACAAAATGCTTGAAAGTTAATAAATTTCAAGTTCATAAAAAAAAGATTTAGTTCTTAAAAAAAACTTTCCAAAATCTCTTCTAATTCTAGTATTTGGGAGGTGGTGATTAAATTAATAAGTGGAATACTGTTAACACCATCACCTACTTTTACATTTATTGCTTTCAAACTTATTTTTGCAGCCTCCAATGGGCCTTGATCATTATTGCTAATACATTCAATAGCAAGTAGTCTAGCCAGGCCAGCATCTCCAAGATATAGATTCCACTTTTCTATTTTTATAAAAATCTTTTCTGCAATAATATTTTCTAGATCACTTATTCGTATCTGAGAGTCCATAAAGAAAAAGATTGATTTAAGTTGTTTGTTTTGAAGTATCTTTAGGTTTTTTTATAATTACAAAAAGCAAATGGGAGATCAACAGAACTGACCAGAAAATTGCAAAATTATTAAAAAAAGCGATTTCATATTTAATTTCTTTTAAAAGCCAAGTGCCACTTAAAATCGCAGTAAATATCATGCAGTGAATAACAAAATTTACTATTCGAGAAAAATGTTTGTAGATTGGATCCTCTAAATCACCATTTCCGTACCACTTTATAGGCATAATAAAAATAAGATTGTTAATAATAGATATTTTACCCGACATCTAGTTGACTAAGAGACCCTGAAACAGAGATATTACATAATTATGCGCCTGTAGCTCAGTGGATTAGAGCACCTGACTACGGATCAGGGTGTCGGGAGTTCGAATCTCTCCAGGCGCGTTTAAAATTATGAAATATTCTTTTTATATTTTTACAAAAAATATCGTCTATATTATGGTTATTACTTAATCAAATTCAATGAATATTCTTCAAAATCTTAAAGAAAGTGATCCAGTAATATCTAATTTCATCAACTCTGAAAAAAACAGACAGGAAACCCATCTTGAGTTAATAGCAAGTGAAAATTTCACATCAATTGCTGTAATGCAGGCTCAAGGATCCGTCCTTACAAATAAATACGCTGAGGGATTACCTCAAAAAAGATATTATGGAGGATGCGAATTTGTTGATGAGATCGAAGAATTAGCTATCCAGAGAGCGAAAAAATTATTTAATGCAAATTGGGCTAATGTTCAACCCCATAGCGGAGCCCAGGCAAATGCTGCTGTTTTCCTAAGTTTACTCAAACCTGGAGACACAATTATGGGGATGGATTTATCTCATGGTGGGCATCTAACTCATGGATCTCCAGTAAATATGAGTGGCAAGTGGTTCAATGCAGTCCACTATGGTGTAAATAAAGAAACTAGTGAATTAAATTTTAATGAAATAAGAGAGATAGCAATAGAAACAAAACCAAAACTAATCATATGCGGATATTCTGCTTATCCAAGAACAATCGATTTTGAATCATTCAGGAATATTGCGGATGAAGTTGGTTCATTCTTAATGGCTGATATTGCACATATCGCTGGGCTCGTAGCAAGTAAACTTCACCCAAATCCAATACCTTATTGCGATGTAGTAACTACAACTACTCATAAAACATTAAGAGGGCCTAGAGGGGGACTTATCTTGTGTAAAGATGCAGAATTTGGAAAGAAATTTGATAAATCTGTTTTCCCTGGAACTCAGGGTGGCCCCCTAGAACATATTATTGCCGCTAAAGCAGTTGCATTTGGAGAAGCCTTGCAGCCAGATTTCGTTAATTACTCCCAACAAGTAATAAAAAATGCAAAAGTTCTAGCTTCAACTTTAATTAATAGAGGTATTGATATCGTTAGTGGAGGCACTGATAATCATATTGTTTTACTCGATTTAAGAAGTATCAATATGACTGGTAAAATTGCTGACTTGCTTGTAAGTGAGGTGAATATCACAGCAAATAAGAATACTGTTCCATTTGATCCTGAATCACCTTTTGTGACCAGCGGTCTAAGGTTAGGCACTGCTGCTTTAACTACCAGAGGCTTTAATGAGAATGCTTTTGCTGAAGTTGGCGAAATTATTGCTGATAGATTACTTAATCCAGACGATTCACTGATTGAAAGTCAATGTAAAGAGAGAGTATTAACCTTATGTAATCGTTTTCCTCTTTATGAAGGCAAACTCGAAGCATCAATAAAATGAGTCCTAATTCCAAGGGAGTTGAAATTCTTTCCATTGGAACAGAGCTACTTTTAGGAAATATTATAAATACAAATGCTCAATGGATTTCTGAACAGTTGTCCCAATTAGGTTTAGATCACTATAGGCAATCAACAGTGGGTGATAATAGCAATAGAATTATAAAAATAATTCAAGAAATATCCAAAAGAAGTAACCTTCTAATTACAACCGGTGGCTTGGGACCCACCCCAGATGACTTAACAACTGATGCAATAGCCAAATCATTTGATGTATCTCTTGTTGAAAGACCTGACTTATGGGATGAAATTAAAAAAAAACTTTCACACTCAAATCTCCAGGATGATTACTCTAGCTTAAGAAAACAATGTTTCTTCCCAAAAAATGCTCAAATAATTAATAACCCTAGGGGCACCGCCCCAGGAATGATATGGGAACCAATAAAAGGATTTACTATTCTTACTTTCCCTGGAGTACCAAGTGAAATGAAAACTATGTGGGAAGAGACGGCGTTTGAATTCATTAAAACCAATTTCTCAGATAGTTATTCTTTTTTTTCAAATACTCTTAAATTTGCGGGTATCGGAGAATCTAGCGTTGCAGAAAAAATTAATGATTTGTTAAATCTTAAAAACCCCACAGTTGCTCCATATGCAAACTTAGGAGAGGTTAAACTAAGAATCACAGCCAAAGCAAAGAATGGAGCGGAAGCAAAAAATATTATTAAACCTGTAAAAGAGAAGTTAAAAAAAGAGTTTTCAAACTTCATTTTTGGAGAGGATAATGAAACTCTCCCTATCGTTTTAATAAAAGAACTAATCAAGAGGAACCAAACTATTGTTTTTGCTGAATCATGTACTGGAGGTCTTCTATCTTCATCACTTACATCAATTTCAGGATCCTCTCAAGTTTTTCAGGGCAGTATTATTTCCTATAGTAATGAGCTAAAAAGTTCACTATTAAATATTTCGGAAGAAAAGCTTAATAAATATGGAGCTGTTTCTGAAGAAGTTTGTGAGACTATGGCAATTAATGTCAAAAATAAATTAGGAGCAGACTGGGCAATTGCTACCAGTGGAATTGCTGGTCCCAGTGGAGGCACTCAAGAAAAACCTGTTGGACTAGTTTATATTTCGATTGCAGGACCAAATAATCATATCACCAATATTAAAAAAATATTTAACACAACCCGAAATAGAATTGAAATTCAAACACTAAGTGTAAATGTGTGTTTGAACAGTCTCAGATTAATCTTATTATCAAATAGTAAGTAGTTATTTTTACAAATTGAGCCAAGATACCTTATTTGATAAAGTTTGGGATTTACACAAAGTTTCCAGTCTTCCTGGCGGCTCAGATCAAATTTTTATTGGTCTTCACCTTATCCATGAAGTAACAAGTCCTCAGGCATTTGGCGCGTTAAAAGACAAAAATTTAAAAGTAAAATTTCCTAATAGGACTATTGCTACAGTAGATCATATTGTGCCAACCGATAATCAAAGCAGACCTTTCAAAGATAATCTTGCAGAGCAAATGATTGAAACACTTGAAAAAAACTGCTTAGAACATAAAATAAGATTCTTTAATATTGGTAGTGGGAATCAAGGAATCGTACATGTAGTTGCCCCAGAATTGGGGTTAACACAGCCTGGTATGACAATCGCTTGTGGAGATTCTCATACTTCAACTCATGGGGCTTTTGGCTCAATTGCTTTTGGTATAGGTACAAGCCAAGTAAGAGATGTTCTTGCTACCCAAACCATAGCTATGAACAAATTGAAGGTAAGGCAAATTTGGTGTGAAAATAAATTACCTCATGGGGTTTATGCTAAGGATCTAGTGCTTCATATTATTAACGAACTTGGTGTAAAGGCTGGTGTAGGTTTCGCGTATGAATTCGCAGGGCCCGCGATCAATGAATTATCAATGGAAGAAAGAATGACAATATGCAATATGTCTATTGAAGGAGGAGCGAGATGTGGCTACATAAACCCTGATGAAAAGACTTTTAATTACATTAAAAATAAATTATGTGCGCCCAGAAACAAGAATTGGGATGAAGCGCTGTTATGGTGGAAATCATTAAAAAGCAATGCAAATTCTATTTATGATGATGTTATTAAATTTGATGCTTCAAAAGTAGAACCAACCGTAACCTGGGGAATTACACCAGGTCAAAGTGTGGGCATCGATCAAAAGATCCCTCTTTTAGAAGAATTATCTCCAAATGACCAATTAATTGCTGAAGAAGCTTATGAATATATGGGTTTCAAACCAGGTCAGTCAATTAAGAATACTCCAGTTGATGTCTGTTTCATAGGCAGTTGCACTAATGGAAGAATAAGTGACTTAAGAATTGCGGCTAAAGTATTAAAAGGCAAAAAAATATCAAGTAACATAAAAGCATTTGTAGTGCCAGGTTCAGAAAAAGTGGCCACTGAAGCACAACAAGAAGGGCTTGATAAGATTTTTAAGGATTCAGGATTTCAATGGAGAGAGCCAGGCTGCTCAATGTGTTTGGCAATGAATTCAGATAAGCTTATAGGTAATCAAGTAAGTGCAAGTTCTAGCAATAGAAATTTCAAAGGTAGGCAAGGATCTCCAAGCGGAAGAACACTTCTAATGAGTCCAGCAATGGTTGCTGCTGCTGCAATTAATGGCAAAGTCAGTGATGTTCGCGAATTAATCAACTAATGGAATCAGATTTTAGCCAACCAATTGGAAAAATCTTGCATATAAACGGGAAATGTATTTCCTTAAAAGGTAACGACATTGATACAGATCGAATAATTCCAGCACGTTTTTTAAAGTGCGTTAACTTTGATTCATTGGGCGAATCTGTTTTTGAAGACGATAGAAAGACTTTAAAGGGAAGGCATCCTTTTGATTTAGAGGAAAACCAAAATGCCTCTATATTAGTAGTTAACAGCAATTTTGGATGTGGATCCAGCAGAGAACATGCACCTCAGGCGCTTATGAGATGGGGTATAAAAGCGATAATAGGTGAGAGTTTTGCTGAAATTTTTTATAGCAATTGTATTGCAATTGGAATTCCATGTTTTACGCTCACGAAAAAATCAATACATGAGATTCAAGAATATAACGAAAATAAGAGTTTATTCTTAAAAATTGATCTAAAAAAATCGTTAGCTAAATCTGAACATTTAAATTTCGAACTCCAGATAAAAGAGAGTTCAAGAAATATGTTTTTATCTGGAGAGTGGGATGCTACAGCTACATTACTTAAAAACAATTCTTTAGTTGAAAAAAAGCTTGAAGAACTGCCTTATATTAAATTTAACTCTAGTAAGTAAACTTCTAGAAAAAAAAATTAAAAATAAAAAGGAATATATAATTCTTATAAATTAATTTTAATAAATTTAGCAATTTTTAAAAAATTAATCTTGAGGACTTTCTAAATCTTTTCTATTAGGTGTTCTAGTAGGGTCACTAGCCAAAAATCCGAAGAGAAAGATTCCAATAAAGAAAAAGACAATGGTGTATACAGAAATTTTAAGGGCAAGCATGGAATTACTAGTGCTGACAGATTTATATCCTATTAAATTTATATTTAAATTATGGTAAAAGGTTTACTTTTTGTATTTTTGGAAAATTTTGAAATACTTTAAAGACATTAATCATCATGATCATCCCAAGGATCAGTAAGCTTTTTCGCCTTAGGTCCAAAAGCAGTCCAAAGACCAAAACCAGTTAAAGCTAGAAGAATTACCAGAATTGTGACTGCTACGGAAACTGCAGGATCTGGAGCCGATGATAAAGTTTGCATCAATTTTGATAAGTTTGTAAACAATTTATGTATAAGTTCTTATACAATAGCGAAATAATATTCGATTTAGTGAATTCAACATGGGTCAAAAAACAGCTTTAGGAAGTCTTTTAAAGGCAATTGGTAATTCAGGTCAAGGAAAAGTTGTACCTGGTTGGGGTGCAGTTCCTATAATGACAGTTATAGGTTTACTACTACTTGTCTTTTTAGTTATCCTTCTTCAGATCTATAACCAATCCTTACTACTTCAAGGGTTCTCAGTTGATTGGAATGGAAACTAAAATCCTGAAACCGGTATCACGTTATTTATAAACTTGAATATTCTTTAAAAACTTTTTTGGAATATTGTTCACTTGGTTATAGTTTGCTTGTCTATTTATAATTTTTAAAGTAATAGATTTAGAAATACAACATGAAAGATATATATTTAATTGGATTGGGAAATCCAGGAAAAAAGTATTCAAAAAACAGACATAACATAGGTTTCATGCTGCTTCAAAATCTCTCGAAAAAATATAATTCAAATTTTTTATTAAAGGAAAAACTTAAAAGTTCCTGCTCTGAATTCAAGATCAAAGAATCCACTTACAGACTATTTTTACCTAATACATTTATGAATAATAGTGGTGATTCTGTCCGAGCAATAGTTGATTGGTACAAAATTAATTTAGATCAGATTTTCATCATTGTCGATGATAAAGATCTGCCCCTTGGAAAAATAAGATTTAGAAAAAAAGGGAGCTCAGGTGGACATAATGGTCTTAAAAGCATCATTGAACAATTGCAAACATCAAACTTTAATAGAATAAGAATTGGTATTGGGTCATCTCCACTAATTCAGGAAACAAACCAATTCAATACTATTTCTCATGTGTTAGGTAATATTTCGTCAGAAGAAAAATCAATATTAGATAAAGTCTTTAAGAAAGTCACAGAATCTCTTGAACAATTAAATACAAAAAAAGAGGAGCTTATAATAAATGAATTAAATTCCTTTGATAAAAACCAAAATTAACACATGCTGCAAAAACCTGAAACAATAGCCAATCTAAGTGTGAAAGAATATTGCTTCTCCAAAAAACAAATTAAGGGAGTTGTGGAAGCCAGTCAATTTAGATGGACTTTTACATGGTCTTTTAACAAAGGTTTATTAATAGTGCATCCTCCTTTGGGAAGAGCCTTAATTGAGGATGCCTTATTAAGATTTTTATTGAGAAAAGATTATGAACTAGAAGCGGGGAATCAATATAAATTTTCTATTTCAGCCAAGTTTTAAAATCTATATTTTGACTAAAAGTAAACTTAATTTTGCAATAATCTTCTAAAATTATTAGTGCTGAGATTGCATCAAGATTTTTATTAAGAATAAAAACCTCCCTTGGAATGAAAAACCTGAAAACGCTAATAGGGAAAAGCTCGAAGTATCTTGACTTGGCTCTATAAGTAGTATTTTTTTCTTCAAAAGTTATTATTTCTTTTTTTAAAAAATTTAGTTTTTTCTTAATTTCTTTACTGGTTGTGCCATTACCAATAATAATTTTTGATATGTCTTCAACGGTATTTAAATTTCTTACATAATCCTCTAGTAATTCACTTTTAATAATTACAGCTTTATAAACTTTTTTTTTACTTATTTCAGCTAGAACCAAACCACATTTACTTTTACCAGGATCAATTGATAAAAATTTACTCATAAATAGATTATTCTTCGGTAATAGTCAAATCAACTAATATAGGATCTGAAGTTTTACTATCCCTTAAAGATACCACCTCTAATTTGTATTTTATATTTCTATTAGTATCCAATGAATCTATAATTTTTTTAATAAAATCTCCCCTTGTAGTAATTTCATTAGTAATAGATCCCTTTGACTTAATTTGATCTCTTGTTTTTCTTAACAAAGTTCTAATTTTAAAATTTATATTTTTATAGTCGAGATCATTATTAATAAGAATTTCACTCGTAATAACCTCACCTTTTCTTACGATAATCTTATTTTGCAGCAACTCTGGGTATACAAAAACAAAATTATCTCCCTTCAGGACATTAGTAGCTGCTTTAATTAATATGATCCAATTACCTCCTTTTGTAGCAACTCTTTCAATTTCAGAAATATCAGTAGGTTTCCACAAAAGAATATTTTTTATTTCTTTTTTACTGGGAATTACAATTTTTTGAACATATTTATCTGCACTATTATAAATTTTCGCTAAATCAAATTTTACTTTTGGATTAGAATTAACTTGGGCGATAAATAAAGTTTGACCTTTTTTGATTACTACATTTCCACTCCTGAAATCTTTAACATCACTTTTTAGTTTATTTAATTCCTTTTCTTTAATATTAATCTTCTCTTCGAGAATCCTCCTTTCTTCCTGCAAAGGAATAAGCGCCTTTTTGCTTTCATCCAGAGTTTTTTGTAAAAAAGGGATGTCAACAAAAAGCCTTTGCCTAAATTCTTCACTAATTAAAAGCAATAATCCTATAGATATTGAACTAATAAAGCCTCCAGTTATTATCGTTATAATTGTCGCTGTTTTCTTTGGTCTTAATTTTAAGATACTGAATCTTGCTTTACCAATTTTGGTGCCAAGTAGATCCCCAAATGGTGCAATTAATCCTCCTAGTAAAATTAAAAAAACAATTAAAATCCAGGCCACAATATTTTATTTAGTCGATACATCATAATTAATGATGAATCAATTAAATCTTTTTGCAAGAGCTATTGGATCAAATACTGTAATCTTTTTTCTTTCAATAGTTAAAAGCCCGGAATCCTTTAAATCTCCCAATAATCTCGTAATCGTTACTCTTGTTGAACCAATAGCTTCAGCTATAGCTTGATGTGAAAGCCTCAGATCTACTGTAATACCTTTCTCACTTGCAACTCCAAAGTCTCTACAAAGGACCATTAAAAAGCTTACTAATCGAGAAGACATATCTCTATGAGTAAGAGTTTCAATCATAGTTTCTGTTTGTAAGATTCTACTAGAAAGACCCTGCAACAATAATAGTCCTACTGATGCATCTTCCTCTATTGCTCTTAAAACAGAATTTGCAGGTGCCGTTATCATCTCAACTCTTGTGAAAGCTATGGCGTGATAAAAACGATCAGATCTATGGCCTGTCAGTAGAGATAAAACACCAAAGAGGCTATTCTCTCTTAATAAAGCAACAGTAATTTCTTCACCTGACTCATAAACTCTAGACAACCTAACTGCTCCTCTTCTTATCAAATAAACTCTCTCAGCAGGATCTCCAGGGAAAAATATTGTTTTAGATCTCTCAACCATTTCTGTACTTGCGCCATCTAGACCTTTAATTACTTCCATTAAAGTTCTATTAATTGGAAAACGTTCTCCAACAGTATTAATTTTATTATTTCCGGACTGTTGCGAGCTAAAGTGGTTTAATCCTCGAGAAGAAGGTATCATAAATATCTTTATTATTAAAAAATTTAAGGAGACGCCTTAAAAGTTCTTGTATCAACAGTAACATTTTTCAATTTTTATTTATTCCTTTATAAATTTCTCTTATTTACTTTCAACTTTATCAAAGCTTTTTTAAGTAAAATTACACTATATGCAGTGCAATAAATTTCAAATTATACTGCATGTAGAAAAGATACCCTAACATAATGGTCATTAGTTCATCTAATAATTATTCCAAAAGTAATCTTGAAGTTGTAAAAATAAGAACTGCCGACGAAAAAAACTCACAAAGATTCACACAAAACGGGCAAATCCAAATCTATCAATCTTCTTATAGAGGAAGTTATACCTCAATAATTAGAGACTCATTAAGAAATGCTGCACTTGGGAGGAAAGTACTTTTAGTACAATTTATGAAAGGAGGGGTTCAACAAGGAATTGCTAATGCAGTAAAGCTTTGTGGTAATTTAACGTGGATAAGATCATCACATTCCTTTGATCAATATAATCAGGAAGAAATTGAAAATAATAAAAATTTAAAACAATCTATTCATGAATCTATTTTTAAATTATGGAACTTTTGCAAAAAAGAATTACTTTCTGGTGAAAATGATCAAATCATACTTGATGAAATTTCTCTTGCTATTGAGATGAAAATTATTGATAAGCATGATTTGATTTCAACACTTGAAAACCGATTTATATCAGGAGATGTAATCCTAACTGGAACAGGTATTCCTAAAGATTTACTATTAATGGCTAACCAAATCACAGAACTTCGCTCATAAAAATGCTTAAAAATGATCTCTGGATAAATCAAAAAGCGGCTGAAGGAATGATAAGCCCCTTCCAATCAAATTTGGTTCGTCATCTTGAGCCAAATAATCAACAAAAACCAGTTTTGAGTTACGGATGTTCCTCGTATGGTTATGATTTGAGACTTTCATCTAAAGAATTCCTAATTTTTAGACATATCCCCGGTACTGTGATGAATCCTAAGAAATTTAACCCTAATAATTTAGAAAAAACTGTTCTTCACCATGATGATGATGGAGACTTCTTTATTCTGCCTGCTCACTCCTATGGTTTAGGTGTAGCTCTAGAAAAGATGAAAGTGCCAGAAAATATAACCGTAATTTGCATAGGTAAAAGTACATACGCAAGACTAGGAATCATTGTTAATACAACCCCAGCAGAAGCAGGATGGGAAGGCCATCTAACCCTAGAGTTTAGTAATAGTTCAGGTGCAGATTGCAGAATTTATGCTAACGAGGGGATATGCCAACTACTATTTTTTGAAGGAGATCCTTGTTCTACAACATATGAAGACAGAAGAGGTAAATACCAAAATCAACCAGAAAAAGTAACTCTAGCCAAAATATAAAAATGAGTAAAGTTGAACTGATTTCGCTAACTCCCGATGCTGAAAAAACAATGGCTTACATTGCAAGAGTAAGTAATCCAAACAATCAGAAAAATGAAGACTATTCAAAATTATTGAGTTATTGTATAAAAAATGAACATTGGAGCGTCTTTGAACAGTCATTTATGACTTTACAAATAGAAACCAACAGAGGAATTGCAGCTCAAATTCTAAGACATAGATCATTTACGTTTCAGGAATTCTCACAGAGATATGCAGACAGTTCGCAATTAGGGAATATTCCGTTGCCTGATTTAAGAAGACAAGATTTCAAAAATAGACAAAATTCTATTCCTGATCTCCCTGATGAGTTAAAAAAAAGATTCAATACAAAAATTGCATCTCATTTTAAAGCTGCTTCAGAACTATATGAAGATTTACTTGCTGAAGGAATAGCTAAAGAGTGTGCGAGATTTGTTCTACCATTAGCAACTCCAACGAGAATCTACATGTCTGGATCATGCAGATCATGGATACATTACATTCATTTAAGATCAGCTAATGGTACGCAAGAAGAACATAAGTCTATTGCCCAAAATTGCAAATCTATTTTTAAAAAAAGCTTCCCAACTGTAGCCAAATCTCTAGATTGGTAAAAGTTATCCATGACTTCTAGGATTAATTTCATTATTTTTATTTACTTTGATTGTTGAAAATTCAGGATTAAAAATTTCTTCTTTAGATTCCACTTCTTTTTCCAAATCAGCAAGTGCTTTTCTTATTGTTGAATCATCTTGTTTGCCTATAAAGGTAGATTTTAAATTACTTTCTCTATCAAAAAGATTAACTTGAGGAATTCCATTGACACCAAATTTTAGGATATAATTTCCCCATTTTTGATTATCAACATTTAGAAAAACAAAATTGACATCTTTTTCGTATTTCTCTTTTAGAGCAGATACTTCTGGAGCCATTTCTTTGCATACTTCACACCACTCTGCATAAAATTCAAGGAAAGTAGGTTTATTATTTTTAAAAGCTAATTCAGGCTCCATAGATAATTCTCCAAAACTCTTAATAAGATAAGTCGATTTAAAAAAGAGATTTCGAAACAGAACCAAAGAAATAATTAAAACAGTAATAAGCAAAACAATTATTACTTTTAAATTTGTGTTTAAAAGTTGTTCTCTACCTTCAGATTGCACTAAAAAAACTACTAACTAAAAACATCTTAATTAAGTTAGACAAATAAAGAGAATTTGAATCGTTTACCTTTTAATCAACTGATAAGATAAACAATGAATAATGATCAAGATATCTTTGATTTCTGACACCTAATTATGCAATCAATCTTTGGAACTGATGGAATAAGAGGAATATTTAATAAAGAGATAACTTATTCTCTAGCATTCAAAGTTGGATATGCTCTAGGTTCGAATTTAAAAAGCAATAATCCAATATTAATTGGAAGAGATACAAGGATTAGCGGAAATATTCTGCTTCAGGCAATAACAAAGGGAATCAATGCGAGTGGCAAAAAATTTATAAATCTTGGAATCTGTCCTACACCAGCCATCCCATTTTTAATCCAACAAGAAATGTTTAGTAGTGGAATAATGATTTCTGCAAGTCATAATCCGCCCGAATATAACGGAATAAAAATCTTTGATCATAATGGTCAAAAAATTACCGAAAATTTTGAAAATAAAATTCAAAAATTTATTGAAGATGCAAATCAAAATATATCAGTTCCTACAAAAGAGACCACTTTAAAAGCTAATAAAGATCTTATGGATATTTATATGAAAAACCTAATCCAATCAATGGGCGGAGAAAATTTAAGCGGTATGAAAATAATATTAGACACATGCTATGGATCAGCGACAACCTGTGCAAAAACAATTTTTCAAAATCTTGGCGCTGATGTAAGAGTTATCAATAACACTAAAAATGGTGAAAAAATTAATATGAATTGTGGTTCGACTAACCTTGAACCATTAAAAAGAGCGCTAGAAGAGAGTCCCGCAGATATGGGCTTTAGCTTCGATGGAGATGCTGATAGAGTAATAGGAGTTGATTCTAAAGGAAATGTATTAGATGGAGATCATATTCTTTTTCTTTGGGGTAGAGAACTTATGGAACAAAATCTCCTTACAAAAAATTTACTAATTTCAACTCAAATGGCAAATCTAGGTTTTGAAAAAGCTTGGAACAAAATTGGCGGAATTTTGCATAGAACTGATGTAGGAGATAAATACGTTCATAAGGCAATTAAGGAAAAAAGAGCTGTATTAGGAGGTGAGCAATCAGGTCATATTCTCTCAAAAATTAATAACTTTTCGGGAGATGGAATTTTAACTGCGCTTCAAATTTCTAAATACTGTAAAAAGAAAAATATTACTTTAAATGATTGGCTTAATAGTAGTTTTAACCCTTTCCCTCAAAAATTAACCAATATTAATTTAGCTTTTAAAATTAATGAAATAAATCCAAAAACGAGGATCTTAATTGATCAAATTATAGAAAATTATCATTTAAACTACTCCGAAAATTGTAGAATCTACATTAGGCCTAGCGGCACAGAGCCGCTAATAAGAGTTCTCATAGAAGCCAAAAATAAAAATACAGCTGAATCTTTATCAAGTGAAATAACAAACAAGTTAAGGAATGAAATTAAAAAAATATTATTTTAATTATTGATCAAATTTTTTTATAAATACTTTCAAAAATTTCAAGTTCATTATCTATCACATATTTTTCCCTATTAGTTTGAACTTTATTTGGATTGAAACTATCGGAATAATTAAATTTCTTCTTATCTATTTTTTTAAAACTTATATTACTTGATATCGTGCACTCCATATAATCAAATAAATCTTCTACATCAGTCTTTATGAATATTAGAGATCCTTCTTGCATTGAATTTGAGAGAATATCAATAAACTCTGGTTGAATTATACGCCTCTTGAAATGTCTTTTTTTAAACCATGGATCTGGGAAATTAAAGGAGATACTTTTTACATTTTTTATAATAAATTGATTATTGGAAGCATTTAGTATTTTATAAGCATTGCCAAATGCAAAATATAAATTTTTGATTCCTATTCCTTTCGCTTTTGATTTAGCATTTCTAGCTAATCTCTCACGGATTTCAATTCCCAAATAGTTCCAATTTGCATTCACAAAAGCTAAATCAAATAAAAAATCACCTGAAGCACAACCTATATCCAAATGAATTGGCAATTTAGAATCCTCAAACAATTCAATCAAGGAAGGAATTCTCTCGATTTCATCAAAATTATTGCTCAAGGGATTTACATGCTGTCTCATGAAATTATCAATTTATTTTTTAGCACTAATATAAAAAATAAATAATATTCATAACTATGACAATAGTAAGTTAAAGAGTATCAGTTTGATGTTTAATTTATAATGTGAGTAAAAATTAAAAAGTTTTGAACTTTCCTAATCAAATTTCTATTTGGATAACTTTTCAAATCTCAATAATTTTCCTAATTGGTATTCCTTTTACGTTATTCTTGTGGTCAATTAAAAAAAGAAATAAAGTTGTTAATAAGCTTTTATCTATCTATTGGAAGATATCCATCTTGTTTTTTATAAGTCTTTTGCTTTTAGTAGGAGAATATAATTATGGGCTGTTAGTAACAAATATTTCAACATTGTTAATGACAATTTCAGTTTGGTTTTGGCATGATATCAATGATGAATTAAAAGAATATGATTTTTCATGCTCTATTATTACTACGACAAAAGTTTGGAGATGGTCACTAACTTTTATATCTCTTAATTTCTTAATTCAAAGTCTAAAAAATATAAGCTGTTTTTCTTTAATTAATTCACCCGCTTGTGAAATTTGGCTTCAACCCTCTTCAAATTTATACAGAGTTATTAAAAGCTTATTTAATTTTTTATTTGGTGCTAACTTTAGTCAGCCAATAGCAAAGTTTTTAGGACTATTTTCATTGTTAGTTTATGTTTTAGGGTTAATTCAATGGTCAATAATTAAATTTCCTAAAAATGGAAGAAACTCATGCTTCTCAGAAAGTGGCAGAAATTGATTAATTAAATTTCCTAAAAATGGAAGAAACTCATGCTTCTCAGAAAGTGGCAGAAATTGATTTATTAAATAATCTAGAAAAAATAAGTTCACTGATACTAAATAGGATTTTTAAATTAGAAGGTTAAATTTTCAAATAAAATCAAACATAACTGTTAGAAAAATTATTTTCAAAGGTTTCAGCAACTATACTAGCCATAGAATTTAAATAGATTTTTTTAAAAAGTTATAGAATTTTGATACGTACTTACGAACTTTAAGCTTTACAATGCCCCATTCAAAGAAACTAAAGATAAATTAATAAGAGAAAACAAAAACTCAGTTTTATTTTTGAATCAAAAAAACTGGATCTAAGTATCTTTCAGATTAATTATATTAAAACATCTCTTGCATAATTTTGTATTTTGGATTCCGCTAAAAGTTTCTTTTTGATAATGCCAACATCTATCGCATTTCTTACCATGAGCTTTTAATATTTGAATTTTTCCCAATTTATTATTATCTATAGTTAGTGAATTCTCTACCAAATCAGATACTACTTGAAAATTTGAAACTATAAGCCAATCTCTAAATAAATCTACTTCTTCATTGCCAAATTGTTTAAGCCAAGTTAGAGAATCTTTTATAACTTTATCTTCAGGTAAATAATTAACTTCAGTTTCTAAAGCTGCTCCAATTATTTGTTTGTTCCTACATCCTTCTATAGCTTTGTTAATCTCAACTCTCAAATTTCTTAAGTTTGCAATTTGGTCATTAAGAGTTTGATTTTTCCAAGACTGCGAAAATATTGGCCATCCTCTTTGAAATACTGATTTTTCTTTGGTTGAATATGGAATATTTTGCCAAATATCTTCCGCCATATGACAAAGCACTGGAGAAATGAGTACGGCTAAATTTTCAACAACTTTTGACATTACAAACTGACATGATCTTCTCCTGAATTGTGATTTAGAACTTACATATAACCTATCCTTTGCAATATCCAAATAAAAATTTGATAGATCTACAACGCAAAAACTTTGTAAGATTTGGAAAAATTTTGAAAATTCATAATTTTCATAAGCATTTGATATTTGATCTGTAACCTCAACTAATCTGCCTAACATCCATTGATCTAGAAGTGGCAATTGATCAAATTCAAAACTATCAATTTTAGGATCATAATCATGAATATTACCTAGAAGATATCTCGCAGTATTACGAACTTTTCTATAAACGTCTGAAAGTTGCTTTAGTATATTTGAACCAATTGGAACATCCACCGAATAATCTACAGAGCTTACCCATAGCCTTAAAACATCAGCACCATAAGCAGGTTCAGTCTTTTTATTATTACCTCCATTAATAATTATATTTGGATCAACAACGTTACCTAAAGATTTGCTCATTTTTCTTCCGTTTTCATCAAGTGCGAAGCCATGCGTTAAAACTTTCTTATAGGGAGGTTTATTATTAACTGCAACAGATGTAAGTAAAGAAGACTGGAACCATCCTCGATGTTGATCTGAGCCCTCTAAATAAAGATCAGCTGGATACTTTAATTCACTTCTTTGTTCACAAACTGCGGCCCAGCTAGAACCTGAATCAAACCAAACATCCATTGTATCTGTTCCTTTTTTCCATAAATCAGATTCTTTGACATAATTTTCTGGCAATAAATTTTTTACATCCCAATCCCACCAAATATCTGCTCCATGTTTACTAAAAAGTTCTTGAATATGATTAATGATCTCGCTATTAAGTAAAATTTCATTATCATTTTTTTTATAAAAAACTGGAATTGGCACCCCCCAAGACCTTTGTCTTGAAATACACCAATCACTTCTACCAACAACCATAGAATAAATTCTTTTCTTTCCAGTTTCTGGCATCCATTTAACATCTTCTATTGCCTTTAATGCAGATGTTCTAAAGCCATTAACCGATGCAAACCATTGTTCTGTTGCCCTAAAAATAGTTGGTTTTTTGGTTCTCCAATCGTAAGGATATTTATGCTTGTAGTTTTCTTTTAATAAAAGCAAATTGTTTCCCTTTAAATATTCAATAATTAAATCATTTGCGTCCTTAAGAACATTTGATCCTTTAAATTGACCTGAATATTCATTTAGATTCCCTTTTTCGTCAACAACACACGTTATGGGTAGATTATATTTTTTCCCCACATTAAAATCATCTATTCCATGTCCTGGCGCAGTATGAACGATTCCAGTACCTGATTCAGTAGTAATGTAATCTCCCCCAATCACAATTCTGCAATTTTTATTTTTAGTAGGGTGTTGATATTCAATATCTTCTAAAGTAGCTCCTTTAACTTCCAGAAGAGTCTTCAAATTTTTATTAAATTTCTTACTGATTTCATAAAATAATTCTTTTGCGAAAAGGTATATTCGTTTCTCTTCGTCAAGAGCAAAAACGTAGGTAATTTTAGGATTTACAGCAACTGCTTCATTTGCCGGTATGGTCCAGGGGGTAGTAGTCCAAATGGTTATGAAAGAATTATCTAGAAAAAAATCCTTTTTGATATGGGGATTTTCCTTACAGAGGTTCAGTAGGATTTCTTCAGATACTTTATTAATTTTTAAGGAAACATAAATACTTTTTGAATAATGTTCTTCAGGATATTCTAACTCTGCTTCTGCTAGTGCAGTCCTAGAACTTGGACTCCAATGAACAGGTTTAAGACCTCTATAAATATATCCATTTAGAAACATTTTCCCAAATACACCAATCTGAGCAGATTCATAACTTTTCTTCAGGGTTAAGTAAGGGTTGTCCCAATCTCCCCAGATCCCCCATCTTTTAAAGCCCTCCATTTGAGTATTTATTTGTTTATATGCATAATCTGTTGCTTTTTTTCTTAGATTTAAAGGATCAAGATTCTTTCTTTCATCAGATTTCAAATTCTGAAGTACTTTTAATTCAATAGGTAAGCCATGACAGTCCCAGCCTGGAACATAATGCACCTTATATCCTCTCAAGGTTTTGTATTTGTTAATTATATCTTTTAAAACTTTGTTAAGAGCATGGCCCATATGCAGCGCACCATTTGCATAAGGGGGGCCATCGTGTAACGTAAATGTGTTGCCTGAGTTGTTTGAACCTAATTCGAAATCAATATTATTTTTAGCCCAAAAAGTCTGAATCTCAGGTTCTCTTACAACTGAGTTTGCACGCATTGAAAAGTCAGTTGTAAGTAAATTTAAAGTTTCTTTGTAAGAAAAGTCTGATTTGTTTTCTTTTTTATTTTGAGATTTCATACAAAAATATAAAAATATTAGTGATCAATAGAATTGTTTAAATAAATCTAATTTATTATATTCTTTCTTAATTGACCTTTAGTTTTTTTGGGGATGTTGCAAATAACCAATTTATTTTAATTTGTTTTTAAACATTCATATTATCATTTTTATCGTTTCTTACCCACTTTTTTTTAGTTGTAATTTTATTTTTGCTGACAAAATTAAAAAAATTCAAAGGTTTCTTTAAATTACTTAATCCTAGGTTAATAGCTTCAAATATTTTAGAAAAATTATTTTTTAATTCTAAAAAGGTAGTTAATTTGCTCTTCTCTTGATCTGTTAGTTGATTCCATCTTGATAAAAAAAGTTCTACTACATAAAAAACAACTAATAATGTTAATAAAAGGAAAATAATTGAAAATGATTCATCGATAGTTTTATTTTTTACTATTAAAATAAAGCCAATTAATAAATTTAAAAAAGCTTTTATTAAGTCTTTTGGTCTCCCGAGCTCAAGATAAATTATAGGCACAAATAAAAAAATGGTCCCAATTAATATATAAAAAGTTCCTAAATAAAAGATAAAACTATTCATTAAATCATCTACTAAACAAATTATAAGAAGTTGATATAGATAAACAAACTATCTATTAGAATTCCCTTAAGTGCGGTCGGGGAGACTTGAACTCCCACACCCGAAGATACGAGTACCTAAAACTCGCGCGTCTACCAATTCCGCCACGACCGCTCAAATAAAATAATAATTGAAAGAGGTTTATTTTAAAAATTTTTTTTTCTTAAGATGATTAATTTGACACATTAAATTAAATTCAATATCTCTTAAAAGAAATTTTTTTCGGTAGGAACATACAATCATATAAAAATATCAGTTATATTATTTGAAGAATGTAAGGAACGATTTCAAACTTAACCAATAAAAAAACATCAAAAATTACTAATTCTTCGGGAACGTTTAATTGGCAAAAGGAGATTAAAAACTACGTAGATCCGCCAAGTTTTTGGAATCCAACATTAGGTCTTTTTTTTGGTGGTTATTTTCTCGCTTTTCTTAGTATCTGGCAATGGTATAGGGGTGTTTGGCCTTTACCTTTATTAGTAGCAACAGCCTTCTTAGCTTTACATATTGAAGGTACTGTTATTCATGATGCATGTCATAAAGCTGCTCATCCTATTCCTTGGATAAATCAGGCAATGGGTCACGGCTCAGCAATTCTTTTAGGATTTAGTTTCCCTGTTTTCACAAGAGTACATCTACAACATCATATTCATGTAAATCACCCCAAAAATGATCCAGATCATATAGTAAGTACTTTTGGTCCAATTTGGCTAATTGCTCCAAGATTTTTCTATCATGAAGTATTTTTCTTTCAAAGAAAGCTTTGGAGAAAATATGAATTACTACAATGGGGTGTCGAAAGATCTATCTTTATAACGATTATTTTAGCAGGAATAAAATTTGACTTTATGAATTTAATCTATAATCTATGGTTTGGACCAGCATTAATGGTGGGAGTTACTCTAGGAATATTTTTTGATTATCTTCCTCATAGACCCTTTCGATCAAGAAATAAATGGATTAATTCTAGAGTTTACCCAAGTAAGTTCATGAATTTATTAATAATGGGTCAAAATTACCATCTTATTCACCATCTTTGGCCTTCAATTCCTTGGTTTGAATACAAAGTAGCTTATGAAAAAACTAAGCCATTATTAGATAAAAAAGGTTCACCTCAAAGAGTTGGGATATTTGAAAGTAAAGAAGACATTTTTAACTTTATTTATGATTTATTAATAGGAGTAAGGAGTCATAGCAAAAAGAGGGGGAAAATAAGAAAAATCATAAATTTATATCCAAGCTTTAAGATAAAAAAATTTTTATTAAAGATAGTCAACAAAACATTTATTGGAAGCAACTAACTTACTCATTCATTAATAATTTTTGGTACTTTAAAATATTTATCTTCTCTCGATGGACCCAATTCTAAAAGTTCTTCATTGCAATCAGAATTTTTCTTTTCGTCTTTTCTAAATACATTTACAACCTCTATAGCTCTCGTTGTACAGGGGACATCATCTGTATCAATTTTTTCAAGTTGTCTTATATAATCCAATATCTTCTCTAATTGTTTTACATGATTATTAATTTCATTCTCGTTAAGTTCTAATCTTGCTAAATGAGCAACTTTTTTTACTTCCTCTTTAGTTATTTTTGTCATACATTTAATATTTTTCTTATTAAATAATAGTTTATTAAGAACAACTTATTTACATATCCTTTGAATTTCAAATAATTTAAAAAAATAATCACATCTTTTTGAAAATAAATATAATTTAATAGCCTTAATTATTTTTCTCAGCTAAATATGTTATTAGATAGATATTGAAAAATAGAAGAAAAATTCTTTCCAAAAAATTTTTTTTATCGGCACTCTAAACTTGTTGCTCCTGATTTAATAGGCTGTTACCTCATAAAAAAAAATAATGAGATAGATCAAATTAAAGGGGTAATTGTTGAAACTGAAGCTTATTCACAGGAAGAAGAGGCCTGTCATGGCTACCGCAAAATGACTGAATCAAACAAATCATTATTTGGCAAACCTGGCACATTTTATATTTACAAATCTTATGGCATTCATCATTGTTTAAACATAGTTACTGATAAAGAAAATTTTGCGAGTGGTGTTTTGATAAGATCAGTTTCTATCTCTAATAAAGATGAAAGATTAGCTTCTGGACCTGGTCTAGTAACAAAAACATTCAGTGTAGACATTTCATTTAACTCACTTGAAGTTCTTAATAACAAATCTTTATGGATTTCTCCACGAGACTCCACTCTAGAAGAAAAAGATCTTATTCAAACTACGAGAATTGGCATATCAAAGGCAAAAAATATAAAATGGCGTTGGTATCTCAAAAATAGTAGGAGTGTAAGTAAAAGATTAAAAGGTGACAGAACACCTAAATTTCAATAATCATTTATCTTTTTAAGCGTAATGCAAATTTGGCCTCATAAACATATCCACACACTAGCTAATTTTTCAATTAAAGATTATGAGTCAGTATTTGAATTAGCTAATAGATTTGATGCACTAAAAAATGCAGGTACAAAAAAGATACCGGCCTTACAAGGGACTTTGGTAACTTCTTTATTTTTTGAAGCTAGTACAAGAACAAAAAATAGTTTTGAGCTTGCAGCAAAAAGACTTTCTGCCGATGTCCAAACGTTTGCGCCATCCTCCAGCTCTTTAACAAAAGGCGAAACAATAATTGATACAGCCATAACTTATTCTGCTATGGGGGCAGATACATTAGTTATCAGACATTCATCAAGTTATATAACCTTTGAGATCGCAAAAAAACTTGATGCAATAAATGCCAAGACTTCGGTTCTCAATGCGGGAGATGGATTACATAGCCATCCCAGCCAAGGATTGCTTGACATCTATACATTGATAAAATTCTTTTCCCAAAAAACACTGAATCCAGAGGTTTTAAATTCCAAAAAAATTTTAATAATTGGCGACGTTAATCATTCAAGGGTTGCCAGGTCAAATCTTTGGGCTTTGAGTGCATTCGGCGCCGATATAATCTTATGTGGTCCAAAGACATTAATACCTGATGAATTTATCAATTTTTTAAAAACCCCCGCGCCAAATCAAACAGAAGATCCAGTTAAATCAAGAGGTTCCATAACAATTTCCAGATCATTGGAAGAATCAATAAAAATTGCAGATGCCATTATTGTTTTAAGACTCCAGAAAGAGAGAATGATGGAAAATTTACTAAATAGCATTGATTCATATAGTTTGGATTATGGCTTAACCCCAGAGAAATTATCCTTAAATAATAAAGAAATTCCCATTCTGCATCCCGGTCCAATTAACAGAGATATTGAAATCAGCAGCAAAGTGGTAGATCGATATCCTAATTGCTTAATTAATAATCAAGTTGCAAATGGTATCCCTATAAGAATGGCTTTGCTTTATCTATTACAGAAACACAACAAGTAAATTTATAGCAACTTAAGACTTTCAGTAAAGAAACCATAAAATAATCCCAATCTTAAAGAATCTAATAAAAGTACTAAAAATTTCCTTTTCCTTTCAAATCTAAAATTTCTTCTCAAAACTATTAAAAACTCAATAAAAACTACTGATAAAAAAGCGGCTACAGGATCCATGAGTTCCACAACGGCACTTACCATACCAAGAGAACTTCCAAAAAAGTATCCTATTAAAAGTATAATCAACGATATTGAATATCTTCTCCATGGATTATTAGCCCAAATACTTAATGTCTGAATATTTTCCACAATATTTAGCTGAAATTTTGTCTTTTGAGGTTTAAAAACCATTTTGCATTAAACTAAGCAGCTTCGGAGTTTGATTGAATTTTAGTATTTCCATCTATTAATTCAAGTAATGCTTCCAACTGAGCCATTAACCCTCTTAATTCGCCTGGCTCAGGGAAAAGGTCATCTTCTTTTATTCCTAAATGCATTTCTCTGAGCTCTTGCCTTAAATAGCGTATGTGAC
Source organism: Prochlorococcus marinus str. GP2 (assembly GCF_000759885.1). Taxonomy (NCBI): domain Bacteria; kingdom Bacillati; phylum Cyanobacteriota; class Cyanophyceae; order Synechococcales; family Prochlorococcaceae; genus Prochlorococcus; species Prochlorococcus marinus. The sequence continues at coordinate 213,035 of NZ_JNAH01000003.1, read as the reverse complement.
TGATGACTTGCTCTCTTTTGGTTTGCGACATGATATAAATTTTTTCATTTATCTTAAGAAAGAATATTTTTGAAAAGGAGAGTTTGCATATTTATGACTGAGAATGAAGATAAATGACCTAACAACAATTTGAAAAGATTTTGAAAATTGAAAAATATCATATCCTTGAAAATATGTACTTAATTCTTATATCAACTTTAAATAATTACTTGAGGCTTTATTATTAGAGTATATTGACTTTACTCAATATGGAATTCATTTCTGAAAATAAAATAAGTGAGGAACTAGTAAATTCTTTTGATGAAGAAATGACCTTTGATCTCGCTAAAAGGCTAGAAGAGGATAATTATAATACTCCATTTGATGGTTTAAAAGACTGGCACTTACTGAGGGCTCTTGCAATCAATAGGCCTGAATTAACGACTAATTATACCCATCTCCTCGATCAGGAACCTTTCGATGAAAACTAAAAATAAGGACTCCAAAATAAAGGTTCTTTTATTAATAACTGGAAGTATTGCAGCTGTAAGAATTCCATTATTAGTTAGCCAATTAGCGAAAGAAAATTATGAAATAAGATGCGTTTTATCAAAAAATGCAGAAAAATTAATAAAGCCGCTTTCTCTTTCTATTTTAAGTAGAAACCCGTGCATTTTAGAACATGATCAATGGTCTGATGGTCAATCAACACCTCTTCACATAGAACTAGGTAATTGGGCTGATATTTTAATCATCGCCCCTTTAACAGCGACAACATTAGCAAAATGGGTGACTGGAAATGCAGAGGGATTAATCCCAAGCATCTTAATAGCAAATATAAAGCCAATTATTGTTGCACCAGCAATGAATACACAAATGTGGCTAAACAAAGCTGTCCAAAAAAATTATGAGAATTTACAGAATTACGAAAATGTTTTGTCTTTGCAACCAAGTGAAGGCCTCTTAGCATGTGATGCTATTGGCATAGGTAAGATACCTCCTAATGATCTAATACAATTAGCTCTTGAATTTATAGCTTCACATAAACAAAATGAATATCGCAAAGATTTACTTAATAAAGAAATTTTAATAACTGGAGGTTGTACCTCAGAGAAAATTGATGCAGCAAGACACATTACAAACAAAAGTTCTGGAGCTATGGGCCTACTTCTTTCTCAAGTGGCGAGATTCAGGGGAGCACAAGTAAAATATGTTCATGGTCCTCTGAAAATCGATAAGAATCTTACTGATGGAATAAAAAGATATGAAATTGAAACTAGTGTTGATTTAATTAGGGCACTTAATAATGAAATATCAAATTGCGATTATTTTTTCATGAATGCTGCAGTATCTGATTTTAAAATAACCTCTAATACATCAGCTAAAATTCCAAAAAATCAAATTAATGCTCATTTGAATCAAAACTTTGAGCTAGTCCCAGATATTTTAAAAACAATTAGTAAATCAAAAAAAGATAACCAAGTTTTTGTAGGCTTTTGTGCTTTTACAGGATCTATCGAAGAAGCACGAATGACAATTAAAGAAAAAATTATCCAAAAGGGTTGTGATTATCTATTCGCAAATCCAATTGATCTTGAAGGCCAAGGATTTGGCTTTTTGGCACAAAATGAGGGTTGGTTATTCGATACTAATAATATGGAACACTACATTAACAAAACATCAAAAATTGATTTAGCAAATCAATTAATAACCCAAATTATTTCATTAAAAAAATAAAAAAAAAATTTTTAATTTGTATTTTTTTGTAATCTTAATCATTAAAAATAATGTGATAGCTTAAAATAATTCCAGTTTTTTAAAATCTAAAAAGCTACGGGTTGTTTCGAGGATTTAATAGTCCTATCTTTTATGGTCCTTTCCCTTGTAATATCCCTACTGAACTTATTAGATGACCTTTAATCTATCGTCACAGAACTTTACTGCAACTTTAATTATGAGAATTCGTTCTTTCTTAGCTTTTGTTATTTCAATTTGTATAACTTTTGCTTTCGTACCTGTTAAAACATTTGCTTTTTCTGAAAGAGGAAATGCACAATTCACAGATGTTGTTAACACAGGAAAAGCTAATGATTGCCCTACATTAGACTCATCTCTTGTCGGATCAATATCTCTAGGTAATGGAGATAGCCTTAAAGGAATATGCATGCATCCAACAGAAGTTTATGTAAAAGTGCCAGGGACAAAACGAAAAGCTGCAGAATTTGTTTCCACAAAAATTATTAGTCCTAGAAATAACACCACAGTTACAGAAGTTTATGGAGATATAGATTCAGGAACTTTCACTGAAAAGGGTGGTATTGATTTTCAACTTATTACTGTATTAACCCCTGGTGGTTTAGAGGTGCCATTTGCATTCTCAGCAAAAGATCTTACAGCTGATTTACCTTCATCAATTGAGCCAGGCACTGAGGTTAGTGGTTCAACATTTACACCTAATTACAGAACTGGTGACTTTTTAGATCCTAAGGCAAGGGCTAAAAATACTGGTGTTGAATATGCTCAAGGTTTAGTTGCGTTAGGAGGCGATGACGAAGAACTTGCAAAAGAAAATATTAAAGTTGATGTAAACGGTACTGGCGTTATTACTCTTTCAATCAACAATGTAGATTCTGACACAGACGAATTTGCTGGTACTTTTGAAGCAATCCAACCTTCAGATACAGATATGGGTTCAAAGGATCCACTTGATGTAAAAATAATTGGGGAGCTTTACGGAAGAAAGGCATAAACCCTACTTCAGAGAAAAAGGGGGTTAAACCCCTTTTTTTTTTTCAAAATTTTTCTTTATCAATTTAAAAAATGGAATTACAACAAAAAACTAAAACAGATACTAATGGACTAATACCGCCTTATGGAGGGGAACTAATAAATTTAATTATCAAAGATAAAAACCTTAAAAATGATCTTATCTCTAAAGCTACTTATGAGTTTGAATGTAGCGAGAGAAATGCGTGCGATGTAGAACTTTTGATGGTTGGAGCTTTTTCTCCATTGGAAGGATTTATGGATGAAAATAACTACAATTCGGTAATTAAAAATAATAGAAATACAAATGGTTTGCTTTTTGGCTTGCCTATAGTATTTGATTCAAATAATGAAAAAGTAAAAGCTGGAGAGACAATATTGCTTACTTATAAAAAACAAAAAATAGCAGTTTTAGAAGTTAGCTCTAAATGGGAGCCTGACAAATCCTTAGAGGCTGAACTTTGTTATGGTACTAATTCTTTAGATCATCCTGCTGTTAAGATGATTTTTAACGAGAGAGGGAGATTTTATATAGGAGGAAGAGTTTATGGTTTCGAACTACCAATTAGAGAATTCCCCTGCAAAACCCCAGAAGAAGTTAGATCTACACTGCCATCAAATCATGATGTAGTTGCATTTCAATGCAGAAATCCAATTCATAGAGCACATTATGAATTATTTACTAATGCCTTACTTTCAGATAATGTCTCCTCTAACTCAGTTGTTTTAGTTCATCCAACTTGTGGGCCAACTCAACAAGATGATATCCCTGGGAAAGTTAGATATTTGACCTATAAAGAATTAGAAGAGGAAATATCTGATAAAAGAATAAAATGGGCTTTTTTACCTTATTCAATGCATATGGCAGGGCCAAGAGAAGCTCTTCAACATATGATAATCAGAAGAAATTATGGCTGTACCCACTTTATTATTGGTAGAGATATGGCTGGTTGTAAGTCTTCATCAACTGGTGAAGATTTTTATGGTCCATATGACGCCCAGAATTTTGCGAATAAGTGTGCAGATGAATTGATGATGCAAACTGTTCCTTCAAAAAATTTAGTTTATACGAAAGAAAAAGGATATATAACAGCTGAAGAAGCTAAAGAATTTGATTATGAAATCATGAAACTTAGTGGCACTGAATTTAGAAAGAAATTGAGGAATGGTGAACCAATTCCTGAATGGTTTGCATTCAAAAGTGTAGTAGATGTTCTAAGACGCTCTTAATATTGTTTTATTATTAGTATTATAGATTTATTAAGGATTTTTTATCGTGAACAAACGTTGGAGAAACGTAGGACTTTATGTCCTAGCCGTTATAACTGTAATTTTCATTGGTACTTCAGTTTTTGATAAACCTAGTACTGAAAGTTCTACAAAGACCTTGAGATATAGTGATTTTATAGAGGCAGTACAAGATAAAGAAATCAGTAGAGTCCTAATATCTCCAGATAACGCCACAGCTCAAGTTGTTGAAAATGATGGGAGCAGGTCCGAGGTCAATTTAGCCCCTGACAAAGATTTATTAAAAATACTGACTGAGAATAATGTAGATATAGCTGTAACCCCTACAAAATTAGCCAACCCATGGCAGCAGGCTGTAAGTAGCTTAATTTTTCCAGTACTTTTGATTGGAGGCCTATTTTTTCTTTTCAGAAGATCCCAAAGTGGTAATGCTGGAGGTGGTAACCCTGCCATGAGTTTTGGCAAAAGCAAAGCTAGACTACAAATGGAACCATCTACACAAGTAACTTTTTCAGATGTTGCTGGTGTAGAAGGTGCAAAATTAGAACTCACAGAGGTTGTAGATTTTCTTAAGAGCCCAGATAGATTTACTGCAGTCGGAGCAAAAATTCCAAAAGGAGTTCTTCTTGTTGGTCCTCCTGGTACTGGAAAAACATTGTTAGCTAAAGCAGTAGCTGGAGAAGCAGGTGTACCTTTTTTCTCAATATCTGGTTCAGAATTTGTAGAGATGTTTGTTGGGGTTGGAGCTAGTAGAGTTAGAGATCTTTTTGAACAAGCTAAAAAGAATGCTCCTTGTATCGTGTTTATAGACGAAATAGATGCAGTTGGAAGACAAAGGGGAGCTGGTATGGGCGGAGGAAATGATGAAAGAGAACAAACATTAAATCAACTCTTAACCGAAATGGATGGTTTTGAAGGTAATTCAGGAATAATAATAGTTGCTGCAACCAATAGACCTGATGTCTTAGATTCAGCTTTAATGCGTCCTGGTAGATTTGATAGACAAGTAACAGTAGACCGCCCAGATTATGCTGGAAGATTGCAGATATTAAATGTTCATGCGAAAGATAAAACTCTTTCAAAAGACGTTGACTTAGATAAAGTTGCCAGAAGAACACCAGGATTTACTGGTGCAGATTTAGCTAATCTTTTAAATGAAGCAGCAATACTAGCAGCTAGAAAAGATTTAGATAAAGTAAGTAATGATGAAGTCGGTGATGCCATTGAAAGAGTTATGGCTGGGCCAGAAAAGAAAGATAGAGTCATCAGTGATAAGAAGAAAGAATTAGTTGCTTATCACGAAGCTGGTCATGCACTCGTTGGAGCATTAATGCCTGATTATGATCCAGTTGCAAAAGTTTCAATCATTCCAAGAGGTCAAGCCGGGGGCCTAACCTTCTTTACACCAAGTGAAGAAAGAATGGAATCTGGTCTTTACTCTCGTTCTTACCTACAAAATCAAATGGCTGTTGCTCTTGGTGGAAGAGTTGCTGAAGAAATAGTCTATGGCGAAGAAGAGGTAACAACCGGAGCTTCGAATGATTTACAACAAGTTGCCAATGTAGCAAGACAAATGATCACTAAATTCGGTATGAGTGACAAAATAGGTCCAGTCGCTCTAGGTCAATCTCAAGGTGGAATGTTTCTAGGAAGAGATATGAGTTCTACAAGAGATTTCTCTGAAGACACAGCCGCAACTATTGATGTAGAGGTTTCAGACCTTGTTGATGTTGCCTACAAGAGAGCTACAAAAGTCTTAACAGACAACAGAACTGTTCTTGACGAAATGGCTCAAATGCTAATCGAAAGAGAAACTATAGATACTGAAGATATCCAAGACTTGCTCAACCGCTCAGAAGTAAAATCCGCAAACTATATTTAACGCGGAATTTTAAATTTTTAATGAATAATAAAGAAGATTCTCTTTCGGATTTCCTGAAAATTGAGTCTTTTTTTTTACTTATAAAACCTGAAGATAATATTTACTCAAATACCTCTATAAGAAATTTATTTTTTGAAGAATTAGAAAACTTAGTAAAATTAGGGTTAAAGAATATTGAAATAAGTTGGTCTAACAACGAAAATTGGTTCGATTTTGTATCCGATATCAAAATTAAATATCCAAGAATTAATTTAGGCTCTGCCTCCATAGTTAATAAGCAATCAATAGAAGATTCTTTAAAAATTGGATTAAATTTTTCAATGATGAAATTTTGGGATAAAGATCTTTTCAATTATGCGCAGTCAAAAAATTATTTATTAATTCCAGGAATTAATAATTTAAAAGATCTTAAGGAAGCAATAGATTTAAATTGCAACATTATCAAAATTTACCCAATAAAAAGTAAAGATAGTTCGATAAATATACTCAACTATAAAAATGTTGATTTCATTGCTGCTGGAGGACTGTCAATCAATGATTTAAAAACTTATAAATCTTTAGGGTATAAAGCAGTTGTAATTGGAGATAAAGCTATCAAAAATAAAAAATTTGATCCAAAAATATATGAATGGCTCACAAATAATTAAGTTTAGGATAAATATAATTTATTCAACAAAACTACTACTTATTTATTAAGTCACATTGAGCATGATTTAGAAGTAAATGATCAGCAAGTACTAAAGCTACCATTGCATCAACCATGGGAACTGCTCTTGGTAAAACGCATGGATCGTGTCTCCCTTTTGCTTTCATAAGTACTTCTTTACCTTCAGCATTTACTGTTTTCTGTTCTTTCCCAATGGTTGCTGTAGGTTTAAAAGCTATCTTCATCTCGATATTTTCACCATTACTTATTCCGCCCTGAATACCTCCTGAATTGTTTGATGTTGTTCTTAACTTACTAATATCATCAGACTTGATGAAGGCATCATTATGTTCGCTTCCTTTTAAATAAGTTCCAGAGAAACCTGAACCTATTTCAAAGCCTTTCGTGGCAGGCAAAGACATCAAAGCCTTTGCTAAATCAGCTTCTAATTTATCAAAAACAGGCATTCCAAGACCAGAGGGAACATTTCTTACTAGACATTCAATAACACCGCCGCAAGAGTCTCCTTGACTCTTTAATTCCTTAATTCTCTCGATCATTTCTGTTGATACCTTTTCATCAGGACATCTAACAATATTAGAATCTATTTTTTTGAGAGAAATCTTCTCTTTATTTATATCAGAATCAATATCATGTATACGCTTTACCCAAGATAGTATTTCAGTGTTACAGAAGGTTTTTAATAATTGTTTTGCTACAGCACCAGCAGCTACTCTTCCAATTGTTTCTCTTGCAGAGGCTCTTCCACCGCCAGAACTTGCCTGAATTCCATATTTCAGATGATACGTACCATCTGCATGAGAAGGTCTAAATACCTGCTCCAAATTATTATAATCTCTTGGTCTTTGATCCTTATTTCTTACCAACATTGCTATTGGAGTTCCAAGTGTTAACCCTTCCTTTATCCCACTTAATATTTCGATTTTATCTTCTTCATTTCTGGGTGTTGTAATGTCACTTTGGCCAGGTCTGCGTCTATCTAATTCATTTTGTATCAGGTTTATATCTATTTTTAACTTAGGTGGACATCCATCAAGGATAACTCCTACTGCACCACCATGTGATTCTCCAAAAGTACTAACACGAAAAATTTTTCCAAAACTACTACTCATAGAAATATCAAATGTTTTATCTATATATAAACATTATATGAAACCAATTGAAAATTAAACAAAAAAAAGCCCCCAAAAAGGGGGCTTTTAAGTTTAAGAACTTTAAGCTTAACCGATAGCTGGAGCTGAAAGAGCTACTGTTGTAGACTCAGCTGCTGCTAGATCAAGTGGGAAGTTGTGAGCGTTACGCTCGTGCATTACTTCCATACCTAGGTTTGCTCTGTTAAGAACGTCACCCCATGTAGGAACAATCTTACCGTTTGCATCAACAACTGACTGGTTGAAGTTGAAACCGTTAAGGTTGAATGCCATTGTGCAGATACCCATTGAAGTTAACCATACACAAACAACTGGGAATACAGCTAGGAAGAAGTGAAGACTTCTGCTGTTGTTGAAACTTGCATATTGGAAGATCAAACGACCGAAGTAGCCATGAGCTGCAACGATGTTATATGTTTCTTCTTCTTGTCCGAACTTGTAACCATAGTTCTGAGATTCAGTCTCAGTTGTTTCTCTGATTAGAGATGAAGTAACAAGTGAACCGTGCATAGCTGAGAATAAAGATCCTCCAAACATACCAGCAACACCAGCCATGTGGAATGGGTGCATAAGAATGTTGTGCTCTGCCTGGAAAACAAACATGAAGTTGAATGTTCCAGAGATACCTAGAGGCATTCCGTCAGAGAATGAACCTTGACCGAATGGGTATACAAGGAATACTGCGAAAGCTGCTGAAACTGGTGCAGAGTATGCAACACAGATCCAAGGACGCATACCTAAACGGTATGAAAGCTCCCACTGTCTTCCCATGTATGCTGAGATACCAATTAGGAAGTGGAAAATTACAAGTTGGTAAGGACCACCGTTGTATAACCACTCATCTACAGTAGCTGCTTCCCAAATTGGGTAGAAGTGTAGACCAATAGCGTTAGATGAAGGAACAACTGCACCTGAAATGATGTTGTTTCCGTATAGGAATGAACCAGCAACTGGTTCTCTAATTCCGTCAATGTCTACTGGTGGTGCTGCGATGAATGCAACGATGAAGCAAGCCGCTGCTGTAAGAAGGCATGGAATCATTAAGACGCCGAACCAACCAACATAAATTCTGTTGTTAGTTGATGTTACCCACTCACAAAACTGTGGCCAACCTTTTAACAGCGAAGAACGCTGCTGCTGAATAGTTGTCATGAGTTCGTAAAGTATGTCTCTAAAGTGAGACGTGTAAATAAAAACGGAAAATTAATTTCCGCTTCGAAGATTTTAGACCAAAATCGCAAAAAATGTGTAAATATTTTTTCTTTAAGTAAACTTATTTTTTGGAAAACAGGAGAAAAGAACTTCCATGTCTTAATATTTTCTTTGTTATTGAGGATTTAACTTGGTAATAATCGAATGGCTTCTTAACGGAAAAAGATCTAGAGAGGTAGTTTCCTTAAGAGAGGCTAAGCATAGAAGACTGCAATTAGAGGCTTTTGGAGCTGTTATTTATTGGAGTGAAAGAATTTAGGTTTGTAAGGTTTAAAAAATAGAAAAAAAATAAAATTATCAAATATTAAATAAACTTATCTATAAAATAAAAAATCCTTATTAGTTTTCAACGATTTATTGTTCCGGTTTCTTAATTTTAAAGACTTTCGAACTCATAGACCCATTGATTGTTAGAACAAATAACTTCTTTCTTTGTGTAGCTCATTGCAATTTTCTTTTCTTTATAAGCAACTTCGCCAATAAAAACCGGCCAAACAAACTGATCTCCTTCATATTTAATAGTAATCCCTCGGCTATCAAGAAATAATGGATCTCCTTTCTTAATCAATTTCCAATCTTGGTTTATTCTTTCAGGATGAATTAAGCCATCAATATTTCCTATTTCATCTCTTGGATAATCTATACTCCCTTTATGAACATGAACAATCAATTCCTTTGGTAGTTCTATAAGATTGTTTTTCAATTTATCTATCTCTTCCCTTAAGGATCCAAGTATGATTAGGAATCTATTTATGATGTTTTGATCATAAAAATTTTGTGCGACAGCTCCTATTTCAATAACCAAACCACATGGCCAAGCTTCCACAAGAAAGCCTGTTTGGGCTTTGTCTTTTTCGTGCAAATAAATAGGTAATCCAAATTTGTTCTGCAGTAATGCAGCTAAACAAAAATCTTTGAATCTCCTTCCATACAAAACAATGCTTGTTCCCATATGTGCAGTAGTAGTATGCAAATCAATTGCAATTTGACAGGATTTAGATCCGCCAATTCCAAATTCATCTACTAAAAAATTGGCTCTATTAGTTTCATAAAAGCTATTCTTGTTTTGATCTAAATTCTCACTTTCTTTGAAAGATCTATTTAAATCAACATCTATGTATCTGCAACCTTTTTCATAGGCAACAGGATTACCTATGATGTACTCATACTCAATACCATGATTAAAACTATTTTCCTTTCTGTTAAATTGCTTAACCGCCCAAACAGGATTAATTTCATTCCCATGAGTTCCTGAAACGATAAGTATTCTTCGAACAGTCATTTTTTCTTTAAAAATAAAATTTTATGCAAAATAAATACCTTATAAAGGCCACCAGAAAATTCTGGTTTTGGTTTTGGACCCAATTAATGAATGGCTTCGCACCATCAGATTTCCATGGTAATTATAAAAGGCCTAAAGGTATAACAATTAATAGTGAATACGATATTAATAATGAGAATGGACAAATTTATTTATTGGTAGGGAATTCTTGTCCGTGGTGTCAAAGAACTTTACTCGTACACGAATTAAAAAATTTATCTCACAAAGTTAAAGTTATTTTTTTAGAAGCAGATGTTGAACATGGCGAATGGATTTTCAATAGAAAATTTCAGGGATGTATAAGACTTTCAGACCTTTATAAGAAAGCTAATAAAAATATTATTTTTAGAGCTACATTACCCCTTTTAACTAGTTCTATAAAAGATGAAGTAAATATTTTGTCTAATGAAAGTTCACAGATTATAAGACTACTAAATTCAATAAAATTGCAATCAAAATATCAGATATTAACTATTAAAGATTGTAATCAAAAATTTTTAGATTTAATCAATAACAGCATTAATGATGGCGTATATAAATGTGGTTTCGCCAGAAACCAGTCAGCTTACAAAAAAGCGAGTCAAAATCTTTTCGCAGCTTTAAATGAAGTTGAAAATTTACTACAAAAAAACAAAGGGGACTGGATATTTGGAGAAGAGTTAACCTACGCAGATATTTACCTTTTTCCAACGCTTATAAGATGGGAATTGATATATAGCAAACTTTTCAAATGTACTGAAAAAGAACTATCAACTTTCGAAAAAATCATTCAATGGAGATTAAAATTCTTTAAATTATCTAACGTAAATAGGACATGTCTCGACAATGAATGGAAAAAAGATTACTACAAAGCTTTATTTCCTTTAAACCCAAATCAATTAATCCCGATTTTACCATCGTTAAAGGAAATAATGAGATTAGAGTCCTAAAAATGCATAAATGAATTAAAAAAAAACAAAAATGATGTTGTAATGAACACTTATTTAGTTCATAGATAATGCAATTTCATTAGAAATTAACTATGTTAAGTATGTCTACTAAAGTACGAAAAGCTTAAAATGAAATCCATTGACGAACACATCAAAAAAGATCAATCGGAAATCGAATCTGCAAAAGCAGAGGGCAATCTTCCAAAGGTCAGACATTTAACTGAAGAGCTAAAAGAACTTGAAGAATATAAAGATCATCATCCAGAGGATAAACATGACCCTAATGCTTTGGAACTATTCTGCGATGCCAACCCGGATGAACCAGAATGTCTTGTTTATGATGATTAAGTTTTTTGATAGATATTGCACAATATAAAAGGGCTCTAATAGCCCTTTTTTTATTTTTTAATTCTATTAGTAATCTCTATTAAAGTCGGATGGACTTCCAGTAAGGGAACATACAACTGACTCCTCATTTTTCATTTCCTTGACTTCTACAATTGGTCTTCCCATTTTCTTCAAAACCTCTATATCTTGAATGGTTTGACATCGAGCTATTATTTTCCCTTGTTGATCAAAGCAAGTATAGAAATTCATATTGTGTTTAAAGAAGTATCTTATTTATGACTAATTTTCATTATTAAATCAAGTAAATTTAAAAAAAAAAATTTTTTAATTTAAGTTAGATCCTTTTCCATACTTCAGAAAGCAGTGAAGATAAACCTTTTTTTAAAGATGAAGAAATAACTAAAACTTTCTTTTTAGATAAATCTTCTAACTTTTTTGAAATTATTTTCAAATAATCATCATCTACCAGCTCCATTTTATTCAATACTATTATCCTCTCTTTATTTAAAAGACCTTTCCCATATTTTTTTAATTCCTGCTCAATGACCTTAAAATCATGTAAAGGATTTTCTGCAATTGCATCAATTAAGTGAACAAGAATCTTTGTTCTTTGGATGTGTCTTAAAAAATCATGCCCTAAACCTACTCCATCAGCTGCCCCTGATATTAATCCAGGAATATCCGCAAAAAGGCAACCATTCCCATCAATTTTTCTTACTACACCTAAGTTAGGTATAAGAGTTGTGAAAGGATAATTTGCGATTTTTGGACGGGCAGATGACACAACGGAAATCAAAGTACTTTTCCCAGCATTTGGAAGGCCTATAATCCCAACCTCAGCAAGAAGTTTTAGTTCTAATCGAACCTCCCATATTTCACCATCTTTACCTTCAGTGAATGATTCTGGGGCTCTATTTTGATTACTTAAATAGTAAGCATTACCATGTCCACCTCTTCCTCCAATGGCAATAGTTAAACTCTGTTTATCTTTAGTTAAGTCTCCTAAAATAATGCCGGTTTTAATATCCCTTATTTCTGTACCGCAGGGAACTTTAAGGATTGTATCCTCACCTGAAGCACCTGATCTTTTATTAGGACCTCCTTTGCATCCATCTGCAGCAATTATTTCACGTTTGAATTTGAAATCTAATAATGTTTGAAGATTATTATCAGCCATCAAAATAACTGAACCGCCTCTGCCACCATTTCCGCCCGAAGGTCCTCCAGCAGGAACGAATTTTTCTCTTCTAAATGAAACTATTCCATTTCCACCTTTTCCCGCTTTAAGAATAATGTTTGCTTGATCAATAAATTGCACTTAATACGCTTATTAAATTGTTTTCTAATTATTTTAAATTTTATTTAATCCACGCAATACTGCAACCAGGTCCGCCCTCGTTATTAGCTGCATCTTCAATCTTATCAACATAATTTAAACCTGATAACCAATTTCTTAGTCCTTTTTTTAATTTACCTGTGCCAATTCCATGAACAATCCATAGCGGTCCATGAAATTTTCTAATTTTCTCCTCAATAATTATTTCGGCTTCATGAACTCTTAGCCCTCTTACGTCAATTGTATTTTTGCTCGTTCTAATTTTAGAAAAAGAAAAATCTTCTCTTGTGGACTTAATCTCAATTTTTGACCTTTCGAAATTAGGCTTTTCTCCATTAATACCTTCAAAGTCATTTACAGATAATGTGCTTCTGAATGAACCACATTTAACTTCGTAAAAACCTCCTTTTTTATCTAAATCTATAATTTGTCCCGTACTATTTAGACTTTTAATTTTTACAAAATCTCCTACCTGAGGGTTCCATGATATTGAATTTTCAAATTTTTTTTGGGTTAGATGTTCCTTCTCAATTTCCTTTAATCTTTTTCCAATAATTCTCGTATCCTCTCCATTAACATTTTTATCTCTTAATTTTTTAATCAACTCTATTACCTCTTTTTTAGCGGATACAATATGTTTTGATAATTTAGACCTTTCAATTTCCTGGATTTTTTCAGCATTTATTTTTTGATATTCATAATTTCTCTTCAGTTCATCATGTAATATTTCTGTCCTTGCAATCAGTTCTGCAGCGGCTTCTGCAGAGTTTTGTTGTTTAATCCTCTCTTCCTCAAGTCCTTTTATAATGCTGTTAATGTTCTCAACTTCTTTTGGCTTTAGATAATTTGCAGCTTCATTTATTATGCTTTCATCTAGACCAATTCTCTTTGAAATTGACAAAGCATTACTTCTCCCAGGAATACCCCAATTGAGTATATATTTTGGCTTCAAAGATTCCTCGTCAAAGGCAACTGATACGTTTTCAAATCTTGAGTCACTATATTTTAAAGCCTTAATATCACCATAATGAGTCGTTGCTAAAGTGATATCAGATTTATTTGCAAATTCTTTTAATAAAGCCATCGCAAGAGCACTTCCTTCAAGAGGATCTGTACCAGATCCAATCTCATCTAACAAAACAACAGATAATCCTTTCTTATTATCAAGTGAATCTAATATCTCTTTTATGCGGGATATATGCCCACTGAAGGTTGATAAATTTTCTTCTAATGATTGATTATCTCCTATATCCACATATATATTTGGGCAAAAAGGGATAATAGAATTATTAGTTGAGGGTATCAATAATCCTGCTCTAGCCATAAGTAAAGACAAACCCAAACCTTTTAAAGCTGCAGTTTTACCTCCAGTATTTGGACCAGTGATAGCTACAACCTTAATGTTTCTATTTATATGAAAATCGACAGCCACTGGGGGGGGGGCTCCTTTTTTCTTATGTTCCCAAATCAATAACGGATGAGAAAAACCAATTAAAGAAATAATAGGATTTTTCTCAAAAGTAGGAGATTTACCTCCAATCCATTTCGAATATCTTGAACGAGTTAAAGCATTTTCTAATCTCAATAGAATGGATGCCATTTCAATAAGATTTTCTGAATTATCAGCAACAACTTGGGACCATTTCTTAAGTAATTTGAATTCTTCAGCTGTGATCCTAGCCTCCAAAGAAGCAATCTTATTACCTTTATTTACTACACTTTCAGGCTCAAAATATACTGTATTTCCTGAAGATGAAGAGTCATGAATTATGCCTTTAAATTTATCTATATAATTAACTTTCAATGCTAAAACAGGCCTACCATAACGATCTCCAATAGTAGTATCTTGCAAATAAGCTAAATTCTTTTGAATAAATTTCTCAACTAATATTTTTCTTTCGAGTTTCTTAGAAAAAAATTCTTTTCTGAGAATAGATAGTTCATTACTAGCATTGTCTGAAATTCTTCCATTAGATTCAATGCTTTTTTTAAAAATCGTTTCGATATTATGATGGTCTATTATATTTTTTATAAATGATGAAATATAAGGCCTTTGTTCAAAATCTAATAAGATTTTTTTTAAATTTCTTGCTGCAGCAATTGTTTTCGCTATTTCTAACAATTCAGAAGATGAAATTACACCTCCCTTGGAACAAATTTGAATATTTCTACTTATATCAAAAACACCAGAAAAACTAATTGATTTATCTAAATTATTTTCTAGTTTATTTATTTCAAGAGTTTCATTCAAAAGTCTTTTAGATGATTCGTATTCTGAAGGAATAGCAAAACTTAAAATTGCTCGTTTACCCATTTCCGTTGAGGCGAATGAAGATAAATGCGTTTTTAATGTATCCCACTCTAAAAGGCTTAAAGATTCTTCTTCTAAGGAGTTATCTACATATGATTTTTTAGAATAACTTTTCTCTTGCATATAAAAAAAGAATCAAACATTCGATTGAATCCCTTCAGGAGGAACATAAAGCATCTCAAGCCAGTTTCCTTCAGTATCCTTCATATAAAAAGATGCTGTTCCATCTCTATGCTCATGTAAAGGACCAACTTTTACACCAGAATTTTTTAAATCATTTTGAATATTTTCCACTTCTTTTTTATTTTCAAAGTGAAAAGCAAAGTGAGGTCCCGCAGCTTTGTAGCTAGGGCCTAACAACGCAAGTCCATCTTTCCCTTTACCAGCTTCTAAATAAGACCAATCTTTGTCGTCCCAAACTAAATTCATACCCAGTTTAATATAAAAAGACTTTGCCCTTTCGAGATTCTCTACTCTAAGTGCAATGTGACCAATCCTATTTACTCCTTGTGAAAACTTCAAAACAAAGCAATTAATTTATTACTTATCCAAGAATAAACCAAATTTTTGTTAATAATGAGTTTTTAAGTATCCTGCAACCATCGAGATGCATCACAAGCATGATACGTAAGTATTAATTTTGCCCCTGCTCTTTTAAAACTAAGCAATGTTTCTAAAACAATATCTTTTTCGTTAATCCAGTTCTTCATAGCAGCAGACTTTACCATGGAATACTCTCCACTAACGTTGTATGCAGCTATGGGTTTATTTGAAAAAGTGCTTAATCTATAAACAATATCCAAGTATGAGATTCCTGGTTTTACCATCAAAATATCAGCTCCTTCATATTGATCCAATGCAGATTCAATTAACGCCTCCTTTGAATTGGCAGGGTCCATTTGATATGTAGACTTATTGTGTGGAATTATTTTCTTACTATTTTCTCTAGGAGCCGAATCTAAAGCAGTTCTAAATGGACCATAATAAGCAGATGAATATTTTGCTGTGTAACTTATAATACCTACATCACTAAATCCTTGACTATCAAGAGAAGCTCTAATTGCTCCAACCCTACCATCCATCATGTCACTTGGGCCAATAAAATCTGCTCCAGCTCTTGCTTGCGTTAAAGCTTGTTTTTTTAAAATCTCGATTGTTTCGTCGTTCAATATTTTTCCATTTTCATCAACTAATCCATCATGACCATCACAAGAGTACGGGTCCAAGGCAACATCTGTCATTATTGCCATTTCTGGAATCTCTTTTTTTAATATTCGAATAGCTTTAGGTATTAAACCGTCTTCATTAAAACATTCTGCTCCATCTTCAGTCTTTAAGCTATCTTGAATTTTCGGAAAAAGAACTACACACCTCACTCCCAATTCCCATGCCCTAGTAACCTCCTTTATTAACCCATTAATATCCCATCTATAAGTTCCGGGCATTGCTGATATTTCCTCTTTAATATCTTTTTCATGAATAAATAATGGATATATAAAGTCCGATGCCGTTAGATGGTTTTCTCTAACCATTTCTCTAATTGCCTCAGTTCTTCTTAATCTTCTAGGACGAATAATCGAATTCATTTGAATATTATTTTAAATTAAAAAATATTTATCTAATACATTAATCGCTTGCCTCGCACATAAATCAATCAGAGACTACTTTTGTTCAGGAAAATTAACTAAAATATATTTAATGGCAGCAAAAAAAGTTACAAAAATATTTTGCACAATCTTCATTTTTCACAAATTTACGTCATTAAGAGATAATATTTTCTAGTTAAGTATTTATTTTAAGGAGAGCATCTTTGAAAATAATTAATGGTTTTCATCTGAAAAATGTAAGAGGCGATATTCTTGGAGGCATCACAGCCGCAGTAGTGGCTTTACCTCTCGCTCTTGCTTTTGGTAATGCTGCGTTAGGTCCTGGCGGAGCAATTTATGGCCTATATGGAGCAGTAGTAGTTGGTTTTTTAGCAGCATTATTCGGCGGAACTCCTGCTCAAGTTAGTGGGCCTACCGGTCCCATGAGTGTAACTGTTGCTGGTGTAGTAGCAGGCTTAGCAGCAGTAGGGGTTCCAAGAGATCTATCTGCAGGACAAATTTTACCTTTAGTTATGGCAGCTGTAGTCATTGGCGGCTTATTGCAAATATTATTCGGAATTCTAAAACTGGGTAAATACATTACTTTAGTTCCATATTCTGTTGTTTCAGGATTTATGTCTGGTATTGGAGTAATAATCATTGCGCTTCAGATTGGACCATTACTTGGAATTAGCACTCGAGGTGGAGTAGTCGAATCTTTAACTACTGTATTGTCCAATTTCCAGCCCAATGGTGCTGCTATTGGAGTAGCAGTAATGACACTAGGTATAGTATTTCTTACTCCTAGAAAAATAAGTCAGTGGGTTCCTTCTCCTCTTTTGGCCCTATTGATAGTTACCCCTATATCAATATTAATTTTTGGAGATGGAGCTATTGATAGAATTGGAGAAATCCCAAAGGGAGTTCCATCTTTGAATTTCCCAAGTTTTAATCAATATTTCCCAATTATTTTCAAAGCAGGATTAGTCTTAGCAGTACTTGGCGCAATTGACTCCTTACTGACTTCCTTAGTAGCAGACAATATCTCTCAAACAAAACATAATTCTGATAGAGAACTTATTGGTCAAGGAATAGGAAATGCTGTTGCAGGTCTGTTTTCAGGTTTACCAGGAGCAGGAGCAACCATGAGAACAGTTATAAATGTTAAATCTGGAGGATCAACTCCCATTTCCGGTATGGTTCACTCGGTTGTGTTGTTCATAGTTTTAGTTGGCGCAGGACCTTTAGCTGAGCAAATACCAACTGCTTTGCTTGCAGGAATTCTTATAAAAGTTGGTCTAGATATTATTGATTGGGGATTCTTGAGGAGGGCTCACAAATTATCTTTAAAAACTTCAGTTGTAATGTACGGTGTACTCCTAATGACTGTTTTTTGGGATTTAATTTGGGCAGTTTTAGTCGGTGTATTCATTGCTAATATGCTCACTATTGATTCAATAACCGAAACTCAATTAGAAGGTATGGATGAAGATAATCCTTTATCAAATGATGATCAAGCTAAAAATGCATTACCTACTGATGAAAAAGCACTACTAGATAGATGTTCAGGAGAAGTAATGTTATTTAGACTAAAAGGACCACTTAGTTTTGGAGCAGCTAAAGGCATATCCGAAAGAATGATGCTAGTCAGAAACTACAAGGTTTTGATACTAGACATAACTGATGTACCAAGACTTGGAGTGACGGCGACTCTCGCAATAGAGGACATGATGCAGGAAGCAAAAAATAATTCCAGAAAAGCATTTGTTGCTGGGGCAAATGAAAAAGTAAAAGATAGATTAGCTAAGTTTGGAGTTGAAGGCATTATTGAAACAAGAAAAGAAGCTTTAGAAACCGCTCTAAAAGAAATAGCCTAATAATTTATGGAAATAAATCCAATTCTGCAAAATGTACTAGCCCCGCCAGTTCTTTTCTTTTTGATTGGAGCAATATCAGTAATCTTTAAATCTGATTTAGAAATACCAGCCCCATTACCTAAACTCTTCTCCTTATATTTACTACTAGCTATTGGGTTTAAAGGAGGTATAGAGATACAGAAAAGTGGTTTTACAGATCAAGTATTGCCTACTTTAAGTGCTGCAATACTGATGTCATTAGTAATCCCGCTGATTGGATTTTTAATTTTAAGATTTAAGTTTGATGTCTTTAATTCAGCCGCAATAGCAGCCGCATACGGTTCAATTAGTGCTGTTACATTTATTTCCGCAGAAAGTTTTTTGGAAAGCCAAAAAATAGCTTTTGATGGGTTTATGGTTGGCGCCTTAGCTTTAATGGAGTCTCCTGCAATAATTGTTGGATTATTACTTGTGAAATTTGCAGCTCCCAAAAATAGACCAAAATCAAGAAAGATGCATCTAAGCGCAATATTACACGAATCACTTTTGAATGGATCAGTTTATTTATTGCTCTCAAGCTTAATTGTAGGATTTCTTACTGCTTCCAGTAATCCCTCAGGAATTGAAAAAATGGAGCCTTTTACTGGACAATTGTTCTATGGAGCAGAATGCTTCTTCTTATTAGATATGGGAATAGTCGCTGCTCAAAGATTGCCGAGACTGAAAAATGCGGGTTCGTTCTTAATTGGATTTGCCATTTTTATGCCTTTGTTTAACGCATTTATTGGTGTTTTCGTTGCAAGATTTTTATCTTTAGGACCTGGCAATGCACTTTTGTTTGTGGTTTTATGTGCAAGCGCCTCTTATTTAGCAGTTCCTGCAGCGATGAGAATGACAGTTCCAGAAGCTAAATCTAGTTATTATATTTCAACTACACTAGGTCTAACTTTCCCATTCAATATAGTTCTCGGCATTCCCATATATATGGGTTTAGTAAATACTATTATCCCACTTTCCCCTTTATAAAAATGAAAAGATTAGACTTAATATTTAGTGAAAGAGAACTAGATGCAATTATTAAAACATTAGAAAAAGCTAATGTTCCTGGATATACAGTTATGAAACATGCCACAGGTAGAGGGCCTGAAAGAGTTGTTACTGAAGATATGGAATTTACAGGATTAGGAGCAAATGCTCATGTAATTGTTTTTTGTGAGCAAGAATTAATAGATAAAATGAGAGATAACATTAGGGACGATTTAAGCTACTACGGAGGAGTGGCATATATTTCTGAAGCAACACCCCTTTAATGCTAATAATAAATATTTATTTTAAGAATGAATCCAATCTACTCTTATATTTTTTCTACTATTTAAATATCTGTCAATTGACATTGCGGCAATACATCCATCAGAAGCCGCGACGACTGCTTGCTTAAATGGTGTATTTCTTATATCTCCAATAGCCCATACTCCATCGGAGTTTGTAGACATAAAGTCATCAACAATAACTCCTCCGTCTTCTTTTAAAGCAATTTGATCACCTAAAAAATCAGTAATCGGCTTTGAACCACTCATATAGACAAAGACTCCATCTAAATTTAAATTGATAGGATTTTCTTCTTGCTTATTCTTTACAACAACCCCATTAACACCCATATCATCACCCAATATTTCCAATAATCTTGTTCTACTCCAATGTTTTATATTTGAATAATCCATCAATTCCATAGCTTCTTCATTATCTGATTTAGGATCACTTGATGTAATCCAATGCACAGTTGATGCAAATTTAGTTAGAACAGTTGCCTCTTCAATTGCCTCCTTGTTCACGCCAACAACGGCAACTTCTTTATTTTTATAAAAAGCCCCATCACATGTAGCACAATAACTTACTCCTTTACCAAGAAAATCGGCTTCGCCCTTAAATGATGCAGGCCTACCCATAGCTCCACTTGCAAGTACAAGTGCTTTCGCTTTGAAAGTACCTTCGGGTGTATAAACCATTTTCCATTCACCACTAGCGTCTATTCCAAATACTTGTGCTCTTCTATAGTCTGTGCCGTATTGCACAGCCTGTTCTCTCATTAGAGTAAGTAAATTCTCCCCACTTATATCGACCGGAACACCTGGATAATTAGCTATTTGATGAGTTATTGCTAAGGCACCAACAGATGGATTTTTATCTAAAATTACTGTTTTTAAGTTTGAACGAGATGTATAAAGTGCGCAAGTACATCCTGCCGGTCCTCCTCCGATAATAACTACATCTGACTCAATGATTTCCAATTTAATAAAACTCCTTTTTAGTAGTTAATTAGATGAGCTCTTGGTTAGAAGATATCTTTAATGTAAATACCTAACCTTGTTTATAGATATAAGTTAAAAGAAAAAAGAGAAAAAAGCATAATATAGAAACAAACTTACATAGGAAAAACATAAAAAATTAATCATCAAAATGATCAGTTACGTGAAATGTTCTGTATTGATCTATTATTAGGACATATCGAAAAATCATTTTCCGTAGAAACATTATATTTTTCATGACCAACTCTGACTACCTTTTAAAAGCTGCCATCAAGAAAGTTACAGAAAAAATAAACGAAATATTGGTTGAAAAAATTGAAGAAGCAACAAATATTGCTCAGGATGCTCCAGAAATTCTCAAAAAAGAATTTGATAGTTTGAAAGAATCAATAATCGAGGAAGCCTCCAGAATGGAGAAAGCCGAAAATATTCAAGAAAATGATAATACAAATACTCATCAAGATTCCAAAATAAAAAAAGCTTTAAATGAAATTGAAGGTATCAATAAGCAAATTGATCTCTTTAATAAAACTATAAATAATCAAATTAAATGAGTTATCACATTCTTTATTATCGTTTAAAAAAATTGAAAAGGGCCTTTATTATTTGGATAACTCTGATTTCGCTTTTAATTAATTTGTGGATAGATAATATTAGATTTACAATTTTTAAAATTAATAGCAATGAAAAAAGTAGGGTCCAAAGTAAAAGAGCAAGATGGTTTACTAATCAATTAATAAAGCTTGGTTCAGCATTTATAAAAATTGGACAATTATTATCAGCGAGACCTGACTTAATTCCTAATACCTGGATTCAGGAATTGTCTAAATTGCAAGATCAAGTTCCTAATTTTTCATTTGAGCAAGTTGAAGAAACTATAAGAGAAGAACTTGGGTCCAAGTTTAATGAAATAGATCAAATAATAGGTGATCCGGTTGGATCAGCATCACTAGCTCAGGTTCATAGGGCGACTTTAAAAGATGGTAAGAAAGTAGTATTTAAAGTTCAAAGACCCAATTTAAAAGAATTATTTATTATTGATTTGGGCATAATGCAACAAATAGCAGGATTGTTGCAGAAAAATGAGAATTGGAGTCGAGGTAGAAACTGGGTTGATATTGCCAAAGAGTGTAGAAAAGTACTCATGAAGGAACTTGATTTTAATTGTGAAGCACAATATGCAGCGAGATTTAGGCAGCAATTTCTTGATGATGAAAATGTTGAAGTTCCTGAAGTAATTTGGGATATGAGCAGTGAAAAAGTGCTTTGTTTGAGTTATCTGGAAGGAACAAAAATAAGCGATTTAGAAAAGTTACAATCACAAGAAATTGATTTACCTAAAATTGCAGAAATTGGCGCTATCAGCTATTTAAAGCAATTAGTAAATTACGGTTTCTTTCATGCAGACCCTCATCCAGGAAATCTAGCAGTTTCAAATAAAGGTAAATTGATTTTTTATGATTTCGGAATGATGGGTAATATCTCAAATAATCTTCAAACAAGATTAGGGGGGATGGTTAAGTCTGCTGCTTTAAGAGACGCCTCATCGCTTGTTAGTCAATTACAACAAGCTGGGCTAATTTCAAAAGATATTGATGTAGGACCAGTCAGAAGATTAGTCAGATTAATGCTTAAAGAAGCTTTAACCCCACCATTTAGTCCAAATATTATTGAAAAATTATCTGGAGATTTATACGAACTTGTTTATGAAACACCATTTCAACTTCCAGTAGATTTAATCTTCGTGATGAGAGCCTTATCAACTTTTGAAGGAGTTGGTAGAATGCTTGACCCAGGGTTTAACCTTGTATCAGTTACCAAGCCTTATTTAATAGAACTTATGACTTCAAATAATCAAACTCCCAACGATTTAATTAACCAATTTGGAAGGCAAGTAGGTGAACTAGGATCGAAAGCTGTTGGTATTCCAAAAAGAATAGATGAAAGTTTAGAAAGATTAGAGCAGGGAGATTTACAACTGCAAATAAGAATGGGAGAGTCTGATAGGCAATTCAAAAAAATGTTCACTGCTCAAAAAACTTTAGGCCATTCAATTCTTATAGGTAGCTTATCAATTGCATCTGCTTTACTTGTAACCAATAAACAAAATAATTTTGCATTATTGCCACTTTTTTTTGCACTACCAATCAGTATTGATTGGATAAAATGTCAATTAAGTATGAGAAAAGGCTCCCGGTTAGAAAAACTTAAGCGCTAAAAAACTACATATTTTTTGGACCTAAACCTAAAACTCCAGCGAATCTTGCTTGATTTCCCAATTCCTCCTCAATTTTTAAAAGCCTATTATATTTTGCAATCCTTTCACTTCTACTCAAAGAGCCGGTCTTGATCTGACCCGATCTTGTAGCGACAGATAAATCAGCAATAGTTGTATCTTCAGTCTCACCACTTCTATGACTAATAACACTTGTAAAACCTGACATTTTAGCTAATTCAATAGCCTCCAAAGTTTCAGTTAATGTTCCAATTTGATTTACCTTTATGAGGATTGAATTGGCAGATTTTTCGATAATGCCTTTCCTTAACCTTTCTGTATTAGTAACGAATAAATCATCACCTACAAGCTGAACTTTATTTCCTAGTTCTTTATGTAATTCTGCCCAACCCTCCCAATCATCCTCTGCTAAACCGTCCTCTATTGAAACTATTGGATAATTAGAAACTAATTTTGAAAGATATGAAATCATTTCAGAACTATTTAAACTTTTTCCTTCATATCTATAAATACCATCACTATAAAATTCAGTACTAGCTACATCTAATGCTAAAGATACCTGTTCCCCTGGCGTAAATCCTGCTTTTTGAATTGCTTCTAATAATAAGTCCCCTGCTTCTTCGCTCGATGACAAATTAGGTGCAAATCCACCCTCATCGCCTACAGCAGTAGATAAGCCTTTTTGATCAAGAAGTGCTTTTAATGAGTGAAAAATTTCAGTGCCCATTCTTAATGATTCACTGAAATTATCAACTCCATGAGGTACGAGCATAAATTCCTGGAAATCAAGACTATTTGGTGCATGAGCTCCACCATTTATTACATTCATCAATGGAACTGGAAGAAGATTGGATAATGGATCTCCAAGATATCTATATAGGGGAATGTCTAAAGCATTTGCTGATGCTCTTGCAGTTGCAAGACTCACTGCAAGGATTGAATTTGCTCCAAGGTTAGACTTATTAGGAGTTCCATCAATTTCAATCATTAATTTATCTACTGCAGTTTGATCTAAAGCTGACAAACCACATAAAGCAGGGGAGATTGTTTCATGAATTTTATTAACAGCATTCAAAACACCTTTTCCCATATATTTTGAACCACCATCTCTTAATTCATGTGCCTCATGAGCACCAGTGCTAGCTCCGCTGGGAACAATTGCTCTACCAATTGCACCACATTCCAAAAATACTTCCGCCTCTACAGTGGGATTACCTCTTGAATCAAGGACTTGCCTCGCTTCAATGGTATCTATAAGAAAATCAATAGTTTCTTTCACAATTTAATTATTACTATTTAAATCCTATTAATAGCTGAACTATTTGGCTAATATCTGAAATATATATTTTAACCAAATATAATTTTTAAAATTTCAGAACAACTAGATATAAGAAAAGCTTTTTTTAATTCCAAAGTCTTCGCAACCCCTGCCAAACACTTATTTTTTAAATTCATCTTACAATTTGAAAATTATTGGATGATTATTAATGCAGATTCTATTTAGAATATTAATT
This sequence comes from Prochlorococcus marinus str. GP2, assembly GCF_000759885.1. Lineage (NCBI taxonomy): Bacteria > Bacillati > Cyanobacteriota > Cyanophyceae > Synechococcales > Prochlorococcaceae > Prochlorococcus > Prochlorococcus marinus. Next base: position 188,387 of record NZ_JNAH01000003.1, on the reverse strand, counting down.
AATAATCAACTATATTTTTTATAGTTATATGAGAGAAACACTTACATCCAGTCCTGAACTTTTTAGCGATATCAGTTGGAATCTCCTTTTATTGGGAGAAGAAACCGCAAAAAAATGGGATCATAGCGAATTTAATATTGAACACATAATTCATACATTGTTCTCATCAAGTGAATTTTTTGCTTTTATTGAAAAATTATCAATCGACCAAGATATAGTTTTAGATATAACAGAAGATTTTTTAGAAGAAACACCAACAAATGAATCAGATATTTTTACTATCGGAGAAGATTTAGAAATTTTATTAGATAATGCAAATCAGATTAAAATTCAATGGGGATCAAGATTAATAGAAATACCTCATTTACTAATTGCTCTTGGAAGGGATTTAAGAATTGGAAATTATGTTTTTGAGGAAGGCAATCTTTCAATGGAAAAATTAGAGGAAGAATTAAAGTTTTTCCCAAATATTAATCCACCAAAAGATTCTATTAATTACAAAAATGTAATTGAGATAAATAATCAATCTAATTTTGAATCAAACATAGAGACTTTAGTTGAAGAAGAAAAATCAAAAAAAGCTAATGTTCCATTACCTAAAAGTGAACTTCAAATTGAAACAAAAACACAAGTTGGAAAAGATGAAAATGCTCTTTCAATTTATGGAAATGATTTAACAGAATCAGCAAAAAAAGGCTTACTAGATCCCGTTATAGGAAGAGAAAATGAGATCAATAATGTAATGAGGGTACTATGCAGAAGAAACAAAAATAATCCAATACTTATAGGCAATCCTGGAGTTGGTAAAACCTCAATTGCAAAATTACTTGCCCAGCTAATTGTAGACAAAAAAGTTCCTGGTTCTTTAAGAGACCTTAAAATTATTTCACTTGACATAGGCGCTTTAGTTTCTGGGACAAAATTTAGAGGCCAACTAGAGGAACGACTAAGCTTAATACTTCAGGAACTAAAAGATCCAAGCCAAGGAATGATTCTATTTATTGATGAAATTCACTCAATATTAAGTTCTGATAGATCTTCTACCGACATTAGCAACATCTTAAAACCCTTACTAGCTGAGGGAGAACTTAGATGTATTGGTACAACAACACCTGAGAAATTTCGCGAAACTATTGAAAAAGATCAGGCATTAAATAATTGCTTTCAAAAGATAGCTGTTACTGAACCTACAGTTGAATTGAGCGCAAAAATTCTGCAAGGTATCAAAAAAAAATATGAATCACATCATGGTATAAGAATTTCTGAAGAGGCTGTAAATTATTCTGCAAAATTGGCCGACAGATATATCAGCGATAAATGTCTACCTGATAAAGCAATAGATTTAATTGATGAAGCAGCTGCACAGTTAAAAATTGAGGCTAATAATAAGCCTCAAATAATTCTCCAACAAGAAAACAAACTTCATACTATTGATGAAAAACTTAATAATTTGCAAGGAGAAAATATCGAAGCTCAAGAAAAGCTATTGAATATGAGGCAACAATCAGAGGCAAAATTGAATGTTCTCTGCGACAATTGGAATAATTTGCTCGAAGAAATGGAGCAATTATCAATTTTGATGAAAGAAGAAGAGAAGCTAACAAAACAAATTAAAGATAAGTCTAATTTGGAGATTGCAAATGATATGAATTTTTTAGAAAAGCTTGAAGAAGAGTTAAGTGCAATAGAGGATGAAATACAAAAAGTTGAAGAGAACTTTGATAAAGTAAAGAAAAATAGAAATTTTCCCTTTAAATATCAAGTTGAGCCTGATGATATTGCTGATGTTATCTCAAAAATAACAGGCATTCCAATATCTAAAGTAGTCTCAAATGAACGTAAGAAATTAGTAAATCTAGAAACAGAACTAAGTGGTAAAGTTATTGGACAAAAAAAAGCTATAGAAGCTGTTTCTGCTGCAATAAGAAGAGCTCGTGTTGGCATGAAAAGTCCCAAAAGGCCTATTGGATCTTTTTTATTTATGGGTCCAACAGGTGTTGGCAAAACAGAATTAGCAAAATCTCTTGCAACAGCTTTATTTGATGAAGAAGACGCTCTTTTAAGATTAGATATGAGTGAATATATGGAGAAAAATGCTGTAGCAAGACTATTGGGGGCGCCTCCAGGTTATGTTGGCTATGAAGAGGGAGGGCAATTAACTGAAGCCGTAAGACGCAAACCCTATTCAGTAATACTTCTTGATGAGATAGAAAAAGCACATACAGAAGTTTTTAATATACTTTTGCAAGTCTTAGATGAAGGAAGATTAACGGACTCTCAAGGAAGAACTGTAGACTTCAAAAATACAGTAATCATTATGACTAGTAACCTAGCGGGTAAATCTATACTCGAATATTCCCAAAAGATTTCTAAAAGTGAAGGAAAGTCAAAAAAAGACCAACAAACTCTAAATGATTCTATTAGCAATACATTGTCTTCTATTTTTAGACCGGAATTTTTAAATAGAATTGACGAAGTAGTCAAGTTTGATCCATTATCTCTTGATGAACTTCAAAAAATAATTATTTTACAAACAGAAGATTTAAAAAATCTGCTACTTGAACAGAAAATAAATATCACTATAGACAAAACAGTTATCAATAAAATTGCAAACGATTCTTACGAACCTGAATATGGTGCTAGGCCACTTAGCAGGGAACTTAGAAGACAAATAGAAAATCCTCTAGCTACAAAACTTTTAGAGGCTAACTTTAGAAACAAAAAAAATATTACAATTCAACTTAATCCCGTTAAAAAAGATGAGATTGTTTTCAAACCTAGCTGAGGAGTAAATCAATAAGCTAAAATAAAAGTCAAAGCATAAAGCTTAATTCCAATAAATTTCGTGACAAGTCCTACTACTAATAAAGAACCTCTAAAAAAGGATTCTACTGAAATTGAAGAGCCTAAAAAAAATAATAATTTTTTTAGATCTACCTACGATGAACTTAAACTTGTCGTTTGGCCAAATAAACAACAACTTTTTAGTGAATCTGTAGCGGTTATAATTATGGTATCCTTTTCTGCGGCAGCCATAGCATCTGTCAGCAGATTCTATGGATGGGCAGCCTCACAAATTTTTCGTTGAATTATCCCTCATATCCATTTATAAAAATCTTAATTAAGCTCCCAGAAAAAAATGAGTAATGAATTAAATACCAGCCCTGCCTCTTCAAGAGCAAATACTAGCATCGCAAGATGGTATGCAGTTCAAGTAGCTTCAAGCTGTGAAAAAAAAGTAAAAGCTACACTTGAGCAGAGATCAGTAACTTTGGGAGTTAATAATAGGATCATTGAAATTGAAATTCCCCAAACTCCTGGAATTAAATTAAAAAAAGATGGAAGTAGACAAACTACTGAAGAAAAAGTTTTCCCGGGTTATGTGCTTGTCAGAATGATTTTGGATGAAGATACAATGATGGCTGTAAAAAGTACTCCAAATGTAATTAACTTTGTTGGTGCTGAAGACGGTAGAGGCAATGGAAGATCGCGAGGTCATATCAAACCTAGACCATTATCCAGACAAGAAGTTAATAGAATCTTTAAGCGCGCATCAGAGAAAAAAGCTGTAATTAAATTAGATATTGAAGAAAAAGATAGAATCATAGTAACTAGTGGTCCATTCAAAGATTTCCAGGGAGAAGTCATAGAAGTTTCCGGGGAAAGAAATAAATTAAAAGCACTACTTTCAATATTTGGGCGCGAGACTCCTGTAGAATTAGAATTCTCCCAAATCAATAAACAAAATTAATTTCAAATAGTTCTTGTTTATCGAGTAAAATTATGATTTTCTACTTCAGCTTAAATTCTCTAATCTAATGGCAAAAAAAATTGTTGCAGTTATCAAGCTTGCTCTACAAGCAGGCAAAGCAAATCCTGCTCCTCCTGTAGGTCCAGCTTTAGGACAACATGGTGTCAATATCATGGCATTTTGTAAAGAATACAATGCAAGGACACAAGATAAAGCAGGTTTTGTAATTCCAGTTGAGATTTCTGTTTTTGAAGATAGAAGCTTTACTTTTATCACAAAAACACCTCCTGCTTCTGTCTTAATAACAAAAGCGGCTGGTATTGAGAAAGGATCAGGTGAATCCGCAAAAGGCTCTGTTGGGAATATAAGTAAAGCTCAATTAGAAGAAATAGCCAAAACTAAGCTTCCTGATCTAAACTGTTCTAGTGTTGAATCAGCAATGAAAGTAATTGAAGGTACTGCTCGTAATATGGGCGTTTCTATTACTGATTGAATTCAAGACAAAATTGCTCACTATTTAGGGGAGGTTAGTTAATAACCGATTGCACCCAAAATTACTATGAAAAAACTTTCAAAAAGAATGGCGGCTCTATCAACAAAGATAGAAGATCGCATTTACCCCCCACTTGAAGCTCTTAGTATTATCAAGGAGAATGCTAATGCAAAATTTGATGAAACTATTGAAGCGCACATTCGTTTAGGTATTGATCCAAAATATACTGATCAACAATTAAGGACCACGGTTGCATTACCACATGGTACTGGCCAAAGCATCAAAATCGCAGTAATCACAAGCGGTGAGAATGTATCTAAAGCTAAGGTTGCTGGTGCAGATCTATTTGGCGAAGAGGATCTTGTGGAAAGCATCAACAAAGGTAATATGGATTTCGATCTACTTATTGCAACTCCAGATATGATGCCAAAGGTTGCAAAATTAGGAAGAGTTTTAGGACCTAGAGGTTTAATGCCTAATCCTAAAGCTGGGACCGTAACTAATGATATTGCTAATGCAATAAAAGAATTCAAGGCTGGTAAGCTCGAATTTAGAGCAGATAAGGCGGGTATAGTTCACGTACGCTTTGGAAAAGCAAGTTTCTCAAAAGAGGCTCTATTTGACAATTTAAAAACCTTACAAGATTCAATTGATAAAAATAAACCAAGTGGAGCTAAGGGAAAATATTGGAAAACTTTTTATGTTACTTCAACAATGGGGCCTTCAGTTCAAGTAGACATAAATGCTGTACAAGATTACCAACCTGAAGGTTAACTCTGTGTAGTATAATTTAAAATGCAATAATACGGCCAAAGAAAGTAGGTTTATTTAGTTATTCTAAATTTTAAATTCCTACCGAGGAATCGTCTTAATTATTTCTTTTTTGGATCTAATAAAAGCGGCCTCTTTTAAAAAGGACTTTGCCGCATTTCCTGCTCTCCCTAAATTACGATCCAAAAAACAACAATGGGCCGAACACTAGAGAATAAGCAACAAATCGTTACTGAGATTAAATCTCTATTAAACGACTCGGAAATGGCTGTAGTTCTTGACTATAAAGGTTTAACTATCAAAGAGATGTCAGATTTGCGATCTAGATTGCAAACAACTAATGGCATCTGCAAAGTTACTAAAAATTCATTAATGCGTAAAGCTATTGATGGAAATAGTAATTGGAACGATCTTGAATCTTTACTGACCGGAACAAATGCTTTTGTCTTAATTAAAGAAGATGTGGGTGGTGCTGTAAAAGCGATCCAATCTTTTCAAAAAGACACCAAAAAATCCGAAACCAAAGGAGCTTTATTTGAAGGCAGACTTCTTAGCGATTCTGAAATAAAAGAAATTGCGAGTCTTCCATCTAAAGAAGTATTGATGGCAAAAATTGCTGGCGCTCTAAATGGCATAGCAACAAAAATTGCGATCTCTATCAATGAAGTGCCTTCTGGACTTGCTAGATCACTTAAACAACATTCTGAAAAATCAGAATCTTAAATTCAAACCCTAATTAACTTTTAAGAAAATGTCCGCAAAAACTGAAGAAATTCTTGAATCATTAAAATCTCTATCACTTTTAGAAGCATCTGAGCTTGTAAAGCAAATTGAAGAGGCTTTTGGTGTATCTGCTGCAGCTTCTGCAGGTGTAGTAATGGCGGCTCCAGGAGCAGCTGGCGGTGACGCAGATGGTGGCGCTGCTGAAGAAAAAACTGAATTTGATGTAGTTCTCGAAAGCTTTGATGCAGCTGCAAAAATCAAAGTCCTTAAAGTTGTGAGAAATGCAACTGGTCTAGGTCTTGGCGATGCAAAAGCTCTTGTTGAGTCTGCACCAAAAACAGTAAAAGAGGGAATTGCTAAAGCAGATGCTGAATCTTTAAAGAAAGAGATTGAAGAAGCTGGCGGTAAAGTTACACTTAAGTAAGATAAGATTTTTTTAAGCCGATACACTTAATATCGGCTTCAAAATTTATGAATAGCGATAGTATTGCAATTGAAGCTGCAACAGATGGAGCCTGCAGTGGTAATCCAGGTCCAGGAGGTTGGGGGGGATTAATAATTTTTGAAGATGGCAGCGAATTAGAAATAGGTGGTTCCGAGCAAAATACTACAAATAATAGGATGGAACTAACTGCGGCCATAAAAACACTTGAAAAATTAAAAACCTATAAATTAAAAAAGAACTTTAAATTAAGAACTGATAGTAAATATGTCATAGAAGGCTATACAAAATGGATTATTAATTGGAAGAGAAATGGATGGAAAACAAGCTCAGGCAAATCAGTTCAAAATCTTGATTTATGGCAAAAAATTGACCAATTAAGAATTAATGACCTTGTCATGGAATATGTTAAAGGCCATAGCGGTGACAAACAAAATGATAGGGTTGATAAAATCGCAACCAACTATAGCAAAGGTATATCTTTAAAAAGTAACTTAAAAGAGTCTGAATCTTCAGTAGACTTTTTTGAAAAAAATGCACCTTCAGAAATTCAGGAATTATTTTCAAGAAATGAATTAATTCAAAAATTTGCAGAAAAAAAGTACTTATTAAGTTCACTAGAACTTAGTAATTTATTAGGTGAAGAAAACCACGTAGATATAAAACAATATTTACTTTTTGAATGGCGTAATTGGAGATTAATTCCTAAAGATAAAAAATATTGGATAATAGAAAAAAAAGTATCCTAATTTTTTATGAATGAACATAAGGGTGTATTTAAAAATCTCTATAAAAACTTGATTACCCCTATACTAAAAAAAGACTCTGGAATAGATGCAGAATATTTAACTAATTTATCTCTTAGCCTTTTATCGTTTAGTTCAAGAAAACAAAATTGGCCTGTAGTTTCATCAATCCTAAAAAGTCTAAATGAAGAATTTTCTGTAATTGATAAAAGGTTAAGTCAGAACATATGTGGAATAAATTTTTGTAATCCAATTGGTTTAGCTGCGGGTTTTGACAAAAATGGAAATGCTGCAAATATATGGAAAGATTTTGGTTTTGGATTTGCTGAATTGGGAACTGTAACTAAATTTGCTCAAAATGGTAATCCAAAACCAAGGTTATTTAGATTGGCAGAAGAAGAGGCAGCATTAAATAGGATGGGATTCAATAATAATGGTGCTGAAAATCTTGTTAAAAATTTTCTTGAGCAAGGTATTGAGTTCAAAAAAAACAGGGAAAATATTTGTCTAGGGATAAATTTCGGCAAATCTAAAATCACAAGTTTATCTCAAGCAAAAGATGATTATTTAACTTCTCTAAAATTATTAATTCCATATTGTGATTACGCAGCAATAAATGTAAGTTCTCCAAATACTGAAGGACTCAGAAAATTGCAAGATCCAATTCTACTAAAAGAACTTCTTAAAGAAATTAAAAACTTACCTAATTGTCCGCCTTTATTTGTAAAAATTGCGCCAGATTTAAGCCTTAGAGATATCGAAGATATTTGTCAATTAATAATAGAGGAAAACATAGATGGAATAATTGCTACTAACACTAGCATTGATAGATTAGGTCTTGAAAATAGAAAGATACAGCAAACTGGATTATTACTTTCTGATGAGAATGGAGGATTAAGTGGGAGGCCTCTACAAAAAAAAGCCAATCAAATAATAAAATATATTCATAATATTGATAAAAAGATTATTTTAATTGGCGTTGGTGGGATTGATAGTCCCGAGTCAGCTTGGGAAAGAATTTGTTCTGGAGCCTCATTAATTCAACTCTATACAGGTTGGATATACAAAGGTCCAAAACTAGTACCAGATATACTTCAAGGATTCTTAAAACAACTTAATTACCATCAATTATCCAATATTAAAGAGGCCATTGGATCAGATTTAAAATGGGTTGAATAACATTAGAAAATGAATAAAGAATAATTAATAATGAATAATTCAGAAAATAATGATTACTCAAAAGAAGACATGCAGAAATCAAACTTAAAACATGGAGGGAATGTATATGCAAGTGCAAAAAAATTAAATTTATTACCCTCCGAAATCATTGACTCAAGTGCATCATTAGTACCCTTTGAGCCTCCTAAAATACTAATAGATTCATTAAATGAGGTAATTAAGAATCGTCGTTTTAGATATTACCCTGAGAGAAACTTAAGTGATTTAAAAGAAATAATCGCAAAATTTCATGGGATAAATGCAGACAATATATTACCTGGAAATGGAGCTTCTGAGCTAATAACCTGGGCAGGTTATGAAGCATCCAAATTTGGAATAAGTTGCATCCCTTCTCCATGCTTTGTTGATTATGAAAGAGCTTTAAACTGTTGGGACAGCAATTTCATACATTGCGAATTGCCAAAAAACTGGAATAATATTTTTCCTCAATCATTTCCAATTCATCCTAAAGGTGATGTTATTTGGATAACAAATCCACATAACCCTACAGGGCAATTATGGGGTAAAAATTCATTGGAGGAAATTTTAAAAAAATATAAGTTAGTTATTTGTGATGAAGCTTTCTTATCTATAACACCTTATGGAGATAAAGAATCTTTAATACCTTTAACTAAAAAATATGATAATCTATTAGTCTTAAGAAGCCTAACAAAAATCTTCAACATTCCTGGTCTTAGATTAGGTTACATAATTGGTTCATCGAAAAAACTCAAGCAATGGGAAATAAATAGAGATCCTTGGCCATTAAATTCCTTCGCTATTAAAGCAGGAATTGATTTACTAAGTAATCAGAAATTCTATCTACAATGGATAAGTAAGATTCATAGCTGGATAAATATTGAAAGAGAAAGAGTATGCGCACAACTATCAAAAATAGAAAACCTTAAAGTTCATAATTCTTCAACCAATTTTTTTTTAATAGAAAGTAAAACATCTTTGTTGCCGAATATAAAATACTTGGAAAGAAAAGGAATATTACTTAGAGAATGCACTTCATTTAGATTTCTTAACGAGAAGTGGGCAAGAATAAGTTTACAGAGCCCGGAAAAAAATATTCTTTTATGTGAAGAAATTCAAAATTCCTTTAAAAAATAATTAATTAATTTTTTAATCTCAACTTTAGATTTAATTTTATTTTTATTTTTCATGTTCTTTTTCATAAGATCTAATATTTCATATTGATTCTTTCCATTTTTTAATTTTCTCTTAAAAATCCTATCTAAAGTTTCTTCAAAAAGTTCTTTAGAAATTTTATTTTGATTCATTAAAACTGATCCTCCATTTTCAGCAAGAATTATTGCATTTTTCTCCTGGTGATTATTTTTTGAATAAGGGTATGGAATTAAAATTGAAGGTTTTTCAGTTTCTATAAGTTCATTTATTGTGCCCGAACCAGATCTTGATATTACAAGATCACAGTTTTGTATTAAAGCTGGAATTTGATTAGTAAATTTCTTTTGAACATAATTTTTTGTATTTTTTACATAAAAGTTTTTTTGATTATTCTCTCCAACAATATGAACTATTCGAAACTTTTTTTTTATTAAAAATTCTTGAGATTCATAAAGAATTTGATTTATAGCTTTTGATCCTTGACTACCTCCCATAACAATCAAGAGAGGACCCTTTCCTTTTGGAACCCACTCTGGTAAAAGATTAGATTTATAGAATTGCTCCCTTAAAGGGGTACCAGTGAAAATAGTTTTACAATTTTTTAAATAACAATTTGTTTTCTTGAATCCTAAAAGAACATAGTTACATAAAAAACCAAAATATTTGGTGACCATTCCTGGTATTAAATTTGATTCATGAATAATGACAGGTATCCTAAGAAGTTTTGAAGCTACAATAGTAGGCGCTGATATATATCCTCCGGTCGTAAAAACTAAATTAATTTTTTTTTCTTTTAAAATGCGAATTATTTGGAAAGTTGAAATTAAAATTTTTATATATTGATAAAACAAAAAAATATTTTTTCTTGGAGTCTTTATATTTAATGTCATCAAATTATATCTTTGGGGAATAAGATTTTGATCAAGTCTTTTATGAACACCCAACCAATTAATATTCCATTCATCTTCTAATTCTTTAGTAACTGCTAGTGCTGGGAAAATATGCCCTCCTGTTCCACTAGATGCGACTAATATATTATTTTTTTTAGACATAAAAACTTAAATTAGTAAAATGAAAATAACAAATAACAAAAATGTTGAATTTAAACTTATTCAAATATATAAGTGTTCCTCTCTACTTATTTATTTATCTCATTATTCCCGATTCAGCAATAACGCAAACTTTAAAAGTTAACTTTATTAGAAATCTAGAAAACGCTTTAAATAATAGAGATTTAGAATTTATCAGAAAAAATTTTAGCGATTATGAAAATCAAAATATACAAAAACAATTTTCAAAGATTATTAATGATTTCCCTAGTAGCGAATGGAACATTAAAAGATTAAAATCTAATATTCCAAATAAGGATATTTTACAAATTAAAGTTTCAGGAAAAAAAATAGTTGATGAAGATATACATATATTAGAATCCAATTTTGATTTTTTATTCTCAATTGTAAATGGGAAAATAGATGAAGGAATAATCAAAAATTTATTCACAACAATAAGAAATGATGATAAGAAAATAGATATTATTTTTAAAATTCCTGATAAAGTTCTTACTGGTTCAAAATATGATATCGATATAATTCTAAATAAACCTCTCGAAGAAGTTATTATTGCAGGAGCTATAAAACCTCATCAAGTAAATTCAATTTTTGAACAAGAAATTTTATTAGAGCCATTAGTAGCTGGGGGAATTTTTAAAATGACAAGAGCTCCTTCTAAGCCAGGGATACAAATATGGTCAGGAATTATAGCTCACCCTAAGGGAATGATTACTTTCACAAAGAGTATTGATGTTGTTGATGAGATATAGTTTAAGCGTCGTTTAAAGCAGCTACACCAGGTAATGTTTTGCCTTCTAAAAGTTCCAAACTAGCTCCACCTCCAGTAGATATGTGAGACATTTTCTCGGCTAATCCTGCTTTCTCAACTGCTGCAACTGAATCTCCTCCACCGATTATTGTACAAACTTCAGAAAAAGAACTTAAGTCTGCAAGGGTAGTAGCTATTGCATTAGTACCTTCTGCAAATTTATCAAATTCGAAAACACCCATTGGACCATTCCAAATTATTGTCTTACATTCTGCAAGAGCATTCTGAAAAACTTTTATGGAATCAGGACCTATATCTAGACCCATCCAATTTCCACTAATTGAATCAATTTGAGATATTTTACTTTCCGCATCAGGAGAAAATTCATTAGCTAAAACAACATCAGTGGGCAATAATAATTCGACACCTTTTGCTTTTGCCTTTGCTTCTAGATCTTTTGCAAGCTCAAGTTTATCTTCTTCTACTAAACTCTTTCCAACATCAAGACCTCTAGCTTTGTAAAAAGTAAAGATCATACCTCCACCAATCATTATTTTGTCACACTTATCTAATAAAGAATCAAGCACACCTATTTTGCTACTAACCTTGGATCCTCCAACTATTGCTGCCAATGGACGATTTGGGGCATCTACCGCTCCTTGTAAGTATTGCAATTCTTTTTCTAATAGGAATCCAGCTACTGATGGACTCAAATAATTAGTAACTCCCTGAGTTGAAGCATGAGCTCTATGAGCAGCACCGAAAGCATCATTCACATACATATCTGCATGTGAAGCTAATTTTTTAGCAAACTCCAGGTCGTTCTTTTCCTCTTCACCAAAAAAACGAACATTTTCAAGTAAAAGAACATCTCCATTAGATAAGCTATTTGATTGTGCAACTGCTTCATCACCAATACAACTGTTAGTAAGAGCAACATTTTGCCCCAACAATTCACTTAATCTAGCTGCTACTGGAGTTAATCTCATTTTTTCATTTACCTGACCCTTTGGTCTACCAAAATGAGCAGCTAAAATAACTTTTGCAGAATTATTAATAAGATATTCAATAGTTGGGATCGCTGCACGAATACGCGTATCGTCAGTTATTTGACCATCTTCATTTAATGGAACATTAAAATCTACTCTAACAAGAACTTTTTTTCCTTCTAAATGTGTCTTATCAAGACTGGAAAGAGATAATTTTGACATTAAAAAAGCTATATTTATAATCTCAAGACCCTAACGTTTATTTGGGCTTATTGGGTTAAAAAGTAGTTACTGTTACCTATGCCTTAATAAATTTTAAGAATTAACGATTATAAAATTTTTTTTAGTCATTAAATTTATACTAAACTTTAGAAGTAAATACTTTTGAAACCTATAAAAACTAAAAGGAATACAAAATTTTATTTGATTTATTGAAGTGGACATACCCAAAATCCAATGGTACCCAGGCCATATCGCAAAAGCAGAAAAGAAATTATCTGAAGTTATCAATAAAGTAGATTTAGTTATAGAAGTTAGAGATGCACGAATTCCTTTGTCAACAGGACATCCACACTTAAATAAATGGATAAATAATAAAAAACATATTCTTGTTATTAACAGATCAGATATGATCTCCCCTAATACAATCAAAAGTTGGAATAAGTGGTTTAATGCTAATAATCAATATCCTCTTTGGTGTGATGCTAAAAGAGGAATAGGGATTAAAGAAATTTGTAAGTCAGCCAAAGATTCAAGGTCTTCAATTGATGATAGAAGGATTTCTAGAGGTATGAGAATAAGGCCAATTAGAGCCCTTACGCTTGGTTTTCCAAACGTAGGAAAGTCAGCATTAATTAATAGAATTGCAAAAAAAAGAGTTGTAGATAGCGCTAGGAAAGCAGGCGTAACTCGTAATATAAGATGGATAAAATTAGAAAGTGGTATAGATCTGCTAGATGCTCCTGGTGTTATACCTCCAAATTTAGAAGATCAAAAATCAGCACTTAATCTTGCACTGTGTGACGATATTGGTGAAGCTGCTTATGAAATAGAGAGTGTCGCAATTGGATTTATCAAAATTATATCCACTTTAAACAAAGATAAAAATGCGAATATCTCAGTTAAACAAATATCTAATAGATATGGAGTCGATATTACCAAAGGCTTTAAGAGTCCTTCTGCTTGGATTGACGAAGCAGCTTCAAAACATACCTCAGGCGATAAAAGGAGAATGTCTCATAAGTTATTGGAAGATTATAGAAATCAAATGCTGGGTAAAATTGCTTTAGAAGTCCCACTATGGAATTAAATAATCAAAATTCTTTCGGCATTGGAGAAGGTGAGCTTATAGAAATTATTTATGAGCTACCTCTTCCTATGAGGCTAGACAGATGGTTGGTAAGTAAAAGGCCAGAACAAAGTAGAGCAAGAATTCAACATTTTATAAATTCAGGTTTAGTACTTGTAAACTATAAAACCGCGAAAGCAAAGACCCCATTAAAAAATGGCGACAATATTCAAATATGGATGCCTCCTCCAGAACCTCTTATTTATTTGAAACCTGAAAAAATGGATTTAAATATCCTTTTTGAAGACGAGCACATCATAGTAATTAATAAACAATCAGGACTAATTGTTCATCCAGCACCTGGACACAAATCTGGAACTTTAGTGAATGGATTACTTTTTCACTGTAAAAATCTACCTGGAATTAATGGGAAACTAAGACCTGGGATTGTTCACAGATTAGATAAAGATACTTCCGGATGTATGGTGGTTGCAAAAAGCCAAGAGGCATTAGTAAATCTTCAGAAACAAATTAAAGAAAAAATTGCATCACGCGAATATATTGCAGTAATTCATGGAGCACCTAATTCTGAAAAAGGCCAAATAGTGGGGAATATTGGTAGAGATAAATTAAATAGATTGAAATATAAAGTAGTTGAAGAAACTTCAGGAAGGTATGCGTGTACCTATTGGAAATTAGAAGAGAGATTTGGCAATTACTCATTAATGAGTTTCAAACTAGATACGGGGCGAACGCATCAAATAAGAGTACATTGCGCTCACATTAATCATCCAATTGTGGGTGATCCTTTATATGGAAGATGTAAAAAACTACCATGTAAATTAGATGGCCAAGCTTTACATGCCATCAAGCTTGGACTTATACATCCAATTAATGGTAAAGAAATGATATTTGAATCAGAATTACCATTAGATTTTCAAAAATTACTAAGTGTTCTTAAAGTTAAATAAGATTTAAAGAGGAATTTAGAAGCGATTTTGTATACGTGTTTTGAGTTTTAGTGAATATTGTAGAACTTTCTCCTTCATCAACTATCTTTCCCTGATTCATGACTAACAACCTATCACAAAATCTTTTAGCAATGCCTAAATCATGAGTAATAAATATAATCGTTAAATTCATTTTTTCTTGCAAGACTCTAAGTAATTCAAGAATTTCTATTTTTACTGAAGCATCCAACATATTAACGCTCTCATCACAAATCAAAATTTTTGGTTTCAACAATAGCGCTCTGGCTAATGAAATTCTTTGCAATTGACCACCAGATAATTGGCTAGGATAAGAATTAAAAAAATCATTATTTAAAGGAAGATTTAAATTTCTTAACATTAATTTTATTTCTTTTTCAATTTTTCTTTTATCAGAAATTTTTTGAATAAAAAGTATATCCTCCAAAATATTTTTAATTGTCATTTTCGGATTCAAACTTGAAAAAGGATCTTGAAAAATTATTTGCAAATTATTATTCTTTTTAAAATATTTATTTTTTTTCGATGCATGATTCTTATCATAAATTTTTATTTCACCACCTCTTACTTTAATTAGTCCAATTAAAGCCCTACATAATGTACTTTTACCGCTCCCTGAAGAACCCACAATTCCAAGAGTCTCATTCTCATATAACTTGAAACTAACTTCATTTAAAGCCTTATTCCACTTATTAATGAAAATTGAAGAATTTAATTTATACCAATGTCTTAGGTTATTTACCTCTAGAACGACCTGATCTCGAGCATTATTTTTAGTATTTGGTTCTAATACTATTTTTGTAGCATTTACTAACTTTTTCCCAATATTTGATTTTGGTGATTGAAAAATATCTAATATATTCCCTTTTTCAACAATCGATCCATTTTCAATTATTGCAACTTTTTTACACCACTTTGCTGCAAGATTAATATCATGACTAATTAAAATTAAAGTAGTATCAAATTGATTACATAGATTAATTATTTCTTGCATAATTTCAAAACTTGTTTTGGTATCTAAGCTTGTTGTAGGTTCATCAGCTATTAATAATTTAGGTTTCAAAGCAAGTGCCATTGCTATAGAAACTCTCTGTCTCATTCCACCACTAAATTGATGCGGGAAAGAATCAAGTCTACTTTCTTCAATTCCAACTTTTTGAAAAACTTCTCTTACTAATTTTTTAATAGCCGTAGATGATTTAGTTTGATCATTTGTTTTAAATAATTCATATAAATGATCCCCAACTCTCATTAACGGATTAAGTTTTTTAATAGAGTCTTGATAAATAAATCCAAAATTCTTTCTTCTATATAATTGTGCATCTTTATTATTTATTTTCCTAGGGTCTACTCTAGAAATCGATAGATACCCTTCAGAAGTAGCCTTTTCGGGCAATATATTTACTAATGTTTTTGCAAAAGTGGTCTTTCCACATCCAGAAGGTCCTATTATGGCCAAATGATCTCCACTATCTATTTCCAAATTAAAATTTTTGATAATAGGTTGCTGTTTTAAACCATATTTAACAGTAAGATTTTTAACTACAATAATTTTTTCTTTATTTTTTTCCATGATTTATAGCAAATTTTTCTAGACCTAAATAAAATACATCTAAAGCAATATAAAATGTCAGAGGCAGCTGCAAATTCAAAAGAAAAAAACGAAATTGAAGTTTCCAAAACTATTTTGCCTGAAAATAAAAAATATGAAAGTGAATCTTTGAATTATCAAATAAAAATTCCCGATTGGCTTCTTAAAGATATTAATAGTTTTGAAAAATCAAATAAAGAAAATGATGAGAATCAAAACCTTATAGTAAAGGCTTTTAAACTTGCTTACAAAGCTCATGATGGACAATTCCGCGCGAGCGGCGAGCCATACATTATCCACCCGGTTGCTGTTGCAAATCTCCTCAAAGAAATAGGTGCTAGTTCATCTGTTATTGCTGCAGGCCTTTTACATGATGTTGTTGAAGATACTGGAATTGATTTATCCGAAATAGAAACAAATTTTGGATTAGAAGTAAAAATACTTGTGGAGGGTGTAACAAAATTAGGTGGAATCCACTTTAACAACAGGACTGAAGCACAAGCTGAAAATCTTAGGAAAATGTTTTTGGCTATGGCCAGCGATATCAGAGTTGTGTTAGTAAAACTTGCAGATCGACTTCATAACATGAGAACAATTGAATGGCTAAATGATGAGAAAAAACTAAGAATAGCGAGAGAGACAAGAGAGATTTATGCACCATTAGCTAATCGACTAGGAATAAACAGATTTAAATGGGAATTAGAAGATTTAGCTTTTAAATTCCTAGAGCCTAAAGAATATCTAGATCTTAAAGATCAAATCGCTGTTAAAAGAAGTGATAGAGAAAAAAGATTAAAAGTAACTTTAAATCTTATGAAGGAAAACTTGGTTTCAGCAGGTTTGAAAAATTTTGAAAAAACAGGAAGGCCAAAACATCTTTATGGCATCTGGAGCAAAATGAAAAGACAACAAAAGCATTTTCACGAGATTTATGATGTTGCTGCCCTTAGAATTATCGTGGACAATTCAGATAGTTGTTACAGAGCTTTAGCAGTTGTTCATGATACTTTCAAACCAATTCCAGGAAGATTTAAAGACTATATAGGATTACCAAAACCCAATGGGTACCAGTCCTTACACACTTCTGTGATTGGGAGACATCGACCTATTGAAGTTCAAATTAGAACTGCTTCGATGCATCAAATTGCTGAATATGGTATTGCTGCTCATTGGCAATACAAAGAAGGTGGTTCTCCTGCTAAAAGTAATGCCGAGAGATTTAATTGGCTAAGACAATTAGTAGAATGGCAACAAGAAGGTAATGAAAGGGATCATAATGATTATTTAGCTTCAATTAAAGAAGATTTATTTGATGAAGAAGTATTTGTAATCACTCCAAAAGGAGATGTTGTTGGTTTAAGGAAAGGATCTACCGCGATAGATTTTGCCTACAGAATTCATTCTGAAGTTGGAAATCACTGTAGTGGAATAAGAATTAATGAAAAGCTTTCTCCATTATCTACAGCACTTCAAAATGGTGACTTCATAGAAATTTTGACAAGTAATAATGCTACTCCAAGCTTGGATTGGCTGAACTTTGTAGTTACGCCAACTGCTAAAAATAGAATCCGCCAATGGTATAAGAAAAGCCATCGTGATGAAACGATTAAAAGAGGTAGAGATTTACTTGAAAAAGAAGTAGGTCGAAACGGTTTTGAAGCATTACTTTCTAGTGAAGCCATGAAAAAAGTTGCAAATCGATGCAATTTAAAAACTTCTGAAGACCTTCTTGCATCTCTTGGTTTTGGTGGTTTAACTTTGCATCAAGTATTAAATAGACTAAGAGAAGAAATAAAATTACAAACAGAAGATGTAAAAAATGTTTCTGACTCTGAAATAGCAAAATCTATTAAAAGTAATAGTAATTTATCCACTAATAAATCTAATGCGGCAGCTAAATCACCAATTTCCGGGATAGAAGGTCTTGATTACAGAATAGGTAAATGTTGTACACCACTTCCAGGCGAGGATATTATCGGAACTGTATCGCTTGGCAACCATGGGATAACCATACATAGGGAAGATTGTGAAAATGTAATACCAATTCCAATAGAGAGGAGATTACCTGTTGGTTGGAATCAAGATAATAAAACTGGCGATAATAAGTTTCCAATTCAGCTACGAATAGAAGTAATAGATAGAGTTGGAGTCCTTAAAGATATTCTTATGCGGTTATCTGATAAAGGTATAAACGTTAGCGATGCAAATGTTAAAACTGCTTATGGTAAACCAGCTATTATAAATCTTTGTGTAGGTCTTGAAAGTTATAATCAACTTCACAAAACAATTGAACAAATTAAATCAATGGCAGATGTTTTAGACATTGCCAGAGTTGGACAAAGTTAATTACAAACTCAGATCAATCTATCTTTTACTTTTTATCTTGTAGATAAAGAAAGCAATACTTCCGCAAATCAAAGCTAATAAAATACCTACAAATGAAGAACCTAAAAGTAATTTTAGGGAAAAAATTCTTCCTTGGTTCCATAAGTCATCAATAACTAAATTCTTTTCAAGAATTTTATTAGAAGAATTATTAAAAAAAATCGAACCAACTTTATAGTTAAAATAATAAAGTGGAATATAAGTAAAAGGATTGCTGATCCAAGTACCAATTGCAGCTAGAACAATATTTCCCTTTGCTATTTTCGCTAAAAATACCCCTATTAAAGTCTGAAACCCAAAAAAAGGAAAGCAGCCACTAAATACCCCTATAGCTAAACCTGTAGCATTAAAGAAAGGACTTCCATTCTGATTCCTAAATAATGATAGAATTTTCTTATAGGTAATATCTCTTTTAAATCTCATTCAGAAAGAAAATTTCAAAATTAAATTCTTGATAATTTTACTTAATTATCCATAACAAAGCGAGAGATGGATTCGATAGTTACTACAGAAGATACCATAGCCGCAATTGCTTCAGCTATAAGTATAGGGAAAGGAGGAGTTGCGATAATAAGAGTATCAGGGAAAGACTCAATAAATTCTTGCAAAAAGATTGTTCAAACTAAATCCAAATATGCATGGGAATCACATAGAGTTTTTTATGGTTTTATTAAGGAAAATAAACAAAATAAATTTATAGATGAGGTTTTAATTTTAGTAATGAAATCACCAAATAGCTTCACAGGAGAGGATGTAGTGGAACTTCATTGCCATGGAGGAATTATCATAGTAAATAAAGTTCTAAAAAGATTATTATCTTGTAATTCTAGAGTTAGACTCGCAAATCCAGGAGAATTTAGTCAAAGAGCTTTTCTTAATGGAAAAATAGACCTTACTCAAGCCGAGTCGATTAATCAATTAATTAATGCAAGTAATACAAGATCAGCAGAGTTGGCTTTTAGTGGGATTCAAGGAGAAATAAAGAAAAAAATTAATGATATTAAAAATGACCTTATAAATCAACTTTGCGAAATAGAAGCGAGAGTTGATTTTGAAGAAGACTTCACAGATTTTGATTACACAAAATATCTAAAAAAAATTAAAAAAGTAAAAGAAAAAATAGAATTACTAATAGAAAATGCAAAAAGAAATTCATATATTCACAATGGAATATCCATTGCGCTTATAGGTAAAACAAATGTTGGTAAAAGCTCTTTACTAAATTTGCTTGCAAAAAAAGAAAAAGCAATCGTAACTAATATTCCTGGAACAACTAGAGATGTTATTGAAGTTAATTTAACTATTAATGATATTCCAATGAAAATAATTGATACTGCTGGCATAAGAGAAACTCATGAACAAATTGAAAGTATTGGAATTAAAAAAAGTTTTGGGAAAATTAAAGAGTCAGATTTTATAATTTATATTTATAGTCTTGAGGAAGGATTTAATGAAGAAGACAAAAAAATAATAGAAGAAATCCCCAAAGACAAATTAATTACTATTTTGGGCAATAAAAAAGATTTAATTGATCGCAAAAATATTAATTCAAATGAGTTAAAAAACACAATTCTGATGAGCATTAAGCATAATGATGGTGAAAGATTATTAATCGACACAATCATAAAAAAATGTGGATTAAAACAAGTAGAAAATATCAATATATTTTTAAACGAAAGACATCTAACAAATTTGTCTGCTTGCCTATCTAATTTAAATGATACTGATGAAATCATTAAAAATAAATTGCCATTTGATTTGTTATCGATAGAACTGAGAGATGGAATTCAAAACTTATCTAAAATAACTGGTCAAGAATTAACGGAGGAACTTCTAGATAATATTTTTTCTAAGTTTTGTATTGGTAAATAAATTTGAGTTAAATTAGATAGTGATATATAGTTGATTCTCTAACTTTAGATGAATTTTCATTAATTAATTATTTTTTTAGTTTAGTGGATTTAAATACTCCAATAATTAGTAAGATCATTGATAATTGGATCGATGAAGATATAGGGAGGGGAGATCTTACAAGTCCTTCTATTACAGAAGAGAATGGTAATGCATATTGGATTGCAAAAGAAGGTGGTATATTTTGTGGTGTAGAGATAATAAAAGAAATTTTTAAAAAAATTGATTTAAAAATCAGTTCAAAATTTAATATCTCTGATGGAGATCAATTTGTTAAAGATCAAAAACTCTTAGAAATATATGGACCTTCAAAAAGTTTGCTAGCTAGTGAAAGAATAGGCTTAAATATAGCAATGCATTTATCTGGAATATCAACATACACAAAGAATCTTGTAAATAAGTTAGAAGGTACAAATATAAAATTAGCAGATACTAGGAAAACTACTCCTGGCTTAAGAATATTTGAAAAATATGCATTCAAATGCGGAGGTGGAGTGAATCATAGAATGGGATTATACGACTCAGCTATGATAAAAGAAAATCACATTGCATGGACAGATAATCTTAATAATGCAGTAAAAAAAATTCGACTAAATTCACCTTTTACAACTCATATCATAATTGAAGCTGAGAATATCGAACAGGCAAAAGAAGCAGTATTAGCAGGAGCAGATAGTGTCTTATTAGATGAACTGAGTCCTGAAACAATCAAAAAAAACGTTCAAGAATTAAGAGATTTATCAATGAATAGCTTAAAAAAAGAAGTTAATAAAAATTTGATAATAGAAGTTTCTGGAATTAACCCTGAAGAAATTAGTAAATATCTAATAAAAGGTATTGATTTGATTTCAACAAGTTCTTCAATCACCAAAAGTAATTGGATTGATTTGAGTATGCGTTATATTAAAAAATCATATAGATAAATAATTGAATAATTAATGCTAATCATTTTTAAAGAATTAACAAAACAATTTGAAAAATCTCTTTTAGATAGTCTTGAAAAAAATGATAAAAAAGGAGAATTTGAAATTCTTCGAAAAAATTTAATTACACAATCATCAAAAGAGGAATTTGGTGATTATCAATGTAATGTTTGTTTAAGTTTATCTAAAATATATAAGAAGAATCCAAGAGATATTTCTACTGATTTAATTAACCTTTTAAATAAAAATAAAAGCATAACAAAATTATGTAAGAGTCTAGAAATAGCTGGACCTGGATTTATCAATATAAAATTAAAAGATGAAGTTCTCATAAATGAAATTAAATCAAATATTCAATGCCAAAGGGCTGGCGTACCTCAAATTAAAAAAGATTTAGATAGTGGTTTATCAAATAAAGTCATCGTAGATTTTTCTAGTCCTAATATTGCTAAAGAAATGCATGTAGGGCATTTAAGATCAACAATAATAGGCGATTCAATATCAAGAATTTTCGAGTTAAGAGGTTATCAAGTATTAAGGCTGAATCATGTTGGCGATTGGGGAACGCAATTTGGAATGCTTATTACTCAGCTCAAAGATTTATATTCAAATAATTTAGAAGAGATAGGGAATATTAAAATAAGTGATTTAGTTGAATTTTATAAAGAATCAAAAAAAAGATTTGATAATGAATCTGAATTCCAAAAAAGATCTAGAGAAGAAGTAGTTAAGTTACAAAGTGGAGATATTAAATCGATTAAAGCTTGGAAATTATTATGTGATCAATCTAGAAAAGAATTTGATGAAATCTATAGAAATTTAAAAATAAAAATAGAAGAAAGAGGTGAATCTTTTTATAATCCCTTCTTAAAATCAGTTATTGAGGATTTGAATTTTAAAAAAATATTAATAGAAGATCAAGGGGCAAAATGTGTATTTTTAGATGGGATGACTAATAAAGAAGGCAAACCTTTACCGCTAATTATTCAAAAAAAAGATGGAGGTTTTAACTACGCTACTACCGATCTTGCTGCTATAAGATACAGATTCAATAAACCACCTGATGGAGATGATGCTTCTAGAATTATTTATGTAACTGATCATGGACAAGCAAATCATTTTGCTGGAGTTTTTCAAGTTGCAAAAAAAGCAAAATGGATCCCAGACAATTGTCAAGTAGACCATGTCCCTTTTGGTTTAGTTCAAGGAATTGATGGCAAAAAACTAAAGACAAGGGAAGGTGAAACAATACGTTTAAAAGATTTATTAAAAGAAGCAGTTAGAAGAGCAAAAGAAGATTTATTGAAAAGATTAGAAGATGAAAATCGTTATGAGACAGAAGATTTTATTACAAATACTTCAAGAATCATTGGATTAGGTGCTGTTAAGTATGCAGATTTAAGCCAAAATAGAATTACTAATTATCAATTTAGTTTTGATAAAATGCTTTCCCTGAATGGTAATACGGCTCCCTATTTGTTATATACACTGGTAAGAATTGCAGGAATTAATAGAAAAAATGATTTTTTTTATGACTCTAAAGATTGTCAATATATAAATTATGAACATAAATCTGAATGGAAACTTATTCGAAAATTACTTAAGTTCGATGAAGTCATAATATCTATTGAAAAAGACTTAATGCCAAATAGATTATGCAATTATCTTTTTGAGCTATGTCAGACTTTTAATAGATTCTATGATCAAGTTCCAATACTCAAAGAAGAAAAATATAAAAAAATTTCTAGACTGAATTTATGTGATCTAACTGCAAAAACACTAAAATTAAGCTTAGAGCTTCTAGGAATTGAAACTTTAGAAAGAATGTAATGAATGATTTTAATCCAGTAGATAATCTTTTCCCAAATCCAAGAGAAGAAATAATAAATATGCAGTCTTACTCTGCACCTTTAGAAAATAGAAGAAATTTACTCCGCTTAGATTTTAATGAAAATACTTTAGGTCCAAGTCCTAAGGTAATAGAGGCATTACAAGCGATAAAATTAGATGAGATTTCAATTTATCCAGAATATAATTTTTTAAAAAAATTTTTATGTGAAAAATATCTTGATTCAAGGAAATTTGATAATGATGAAATCGGAATTTTCAATGGAGCAGATGCAGCAATAAATGCAATTTTCCATTGCTTTGGAGAAAAAGATCAAATATTTCTAACCACAAATCCAACTTTTGGTTATTATTCTCCTTGCGCAGAAATGCGAGGAATGAAGAAAATCAGTTGTTCATACATTGGAGAAAATTTTATATTCCCCATGGAAGAATTTGGTGAAAAAATAATAAAGCATAATCCCAAGTTAATATTTATTTGCAACCCTAATAATCCAACAGGAACGGTTTTAAGCTCTCAAGAAATAATTAACTTAGCTAATCTCAAAAAAGATTCATTGATAATTGTTGATGAACTATATGAAAAATTTGACGGAGATAGTCTTCTTAGATCAATAGATTTTGAAAAGAATAAAAACATACTAATAATACAATCTCTCTCAAAAACTGCAGGTTTAGCTGGTTTAAGAATAGGCTTTACTTTTGGCAATAAAATTTTAATTAAATACATCAATAAAGTTACAGGACCATATGATGTTAATAGCTTTGCTATAACAGCAGCATTAGCAGCACTTAATGACAAATCATATGTAGAAAATTATGTTTTAGAAGTAAAAAAGGCAAGAGAATGGATTTTAAATAAATTTAAATCAACAAAAATCAGAACTCACTTCAGTGGAGGTAATTATTTCTTAATTTGGCCTAAAAAAGATCCTAAAATATTAATAGAACAGATGAGAGAAAAAGGTATTCTTATTAGAAGTATGGAAAACAAAAAAGATATTGGTCAGTCAATAAGGGTTAGTATTGGAACAAAAGAACAGATGAGTTTTTTCTGGGATAATTACAAGGATTTAGATTTAATAAATTAATCACTGAAAATATAAATTGTATTTTCATCTATTCTTTTAGGTTTTATTTTAAAATTTTTTCCTACATATTTTACTTTGAAATCTTTCATATTTTCGATAAACAAATCAGCATTTGAGAAATCACATTCTTTATTAATTTTTTTCCCGCGAACAAAATGAACAGGAATAACTACATTAGGTTTTAAAATATTAATGATTCTTGAGGCTTCTTTCCCATCATAAGATTTTTTTCCCCCTCCAATTGAAATAAATAAGATATCTGGGCGAGACAAAATAATTTGACTATTGATATCAATATCACCAGCAGCACCTCCCATATGAACAATTTTAAGATCATTCTGCTCCCAACTCCAAACAGTTGCCATCCCAAATCTTCTTCCATCTACTCTGTCATGTGGGACGGAAATTCCATTTAATAAAATATCCTCAAATTGGTAGATTCCTGGCTCTACAAACATTAATTGATTATTAGGATTATATCCTTCATCTGGAAGCCTAGAACTAGCCAATATAAAATCCACGTTGACTTCTTTTGGCTCTTTTAAATTGCTTGCACAACCTATTGCTTTAAAGGGATTTATAAGAATCGATTTTTCAGCACTATTAATTAAGAAACTACTATGTCCTAGACTTTTTATTACTAAATTTCTTGCCAATAATGAGGTCGGCAAAAAAGAGCTGAATAGTATAAAAAAGAAAATGTTTTTAATTTGAGAAATCATATTATAAATTTTTTTATATTTTACTTTTGTTCAGCCATTTTTAGAAAATTACTAATTAATTTATGACCAAATTGTGTCAATACACTTTCAGGATGAAACTGTACTCCATGTAAATGCTTATATTCTTTGTGAGAAATAGCCATAATAGTTGAGTCTTCTAAAGTCGCAGTTATATCGAAACAAGTTGGTAATGAACTTGAATCAACTATAAGACTATGATATCTAGTTGCCACAAATGGAGTCTCGATATCTTTAAACAAACCTTTTTGATTATGAAATATTTTGGATGTCTTACCATGCATAAGTTCTCTCCCAACTATAACCTTACCTCCAAAAGCTTGGGCCAAAGCTTGATGCCCTAAACAAACTCCTAATGTCGGAATATTTTTAGATAATTTTTTTAGTATTGGCAGACAAATTCCAGATTGATCTGGATTACCAGGACCTGGAGATAATAGGATTCCACTAGGATTTAGTTTGATAATTTCATCTAGAGTAATTTCATCATTTCTTTTAACTATTAATTCTTTAGTAATTTCATGATCAACAGAAAGTTCTCCTAAATATTGAACAAGGTTATATGTAAAACTATCGTAATTATCAATAACAAGAAACATATTTATATAAATTCAAATAACACCTTAATTTTAGGAACAAAA
The DNA here is from genome assembly GCF_000759885.1 of Prochlorococcus marinus str. GP2. Taxonomy (NCBI): domain Bacteria; kingdom Bacillati; phylum Cyanobacteriota; class Cyanophyceae; order Synechococcales; family Prochlorococcaceae; genus Prochlorococcus; species Prochlorococcus marinus. Next base: position 162,895 of record NZ_JNAH01000003.1, on the reverse strand, counting down.
ATATATACCGCAATAATAACAGAATTAATGGAAGCTAATAACACTGCTCCTGCAGAAGTATCTTTTGAAATTTTAGCCAAACTACTAAATTCTTTTTTCACTACTAAATCAACTATTGATTCAAGAGATGTGTTTAATACTTCTAATATTAAAACAGACATAATTGCGGCAATCAAAATTACATAATTAATTTGACTAATTTTCAGTAAAAAACCAATCATTAAACTTGTAACTGCAAAAATTAATTGAATTTTAAAATTTCTTGAAGTTTTTAATACGTAACTAATTCCACTAAAAGCATACTTAAAACTTATTAATACATTACTGGAAGTTTTATATGATTCTCTTCTATTTTTTAGAGAGTTTATTTTTTTGTCCATAGATTTTTAATCTAATTTTTTAATTAAATATTCCTGAAAATTTAACATATTTTCTAAATCAAGATCATTATTATGTTCCCATCCCAAAAGATGTAAAAATCCATGACTAGCCAACCAGAGCATTTCTTTATAGATTGAATGTTTATATTCATAAGATTGCTCAAGTGCGATCTCTAATGATATAAATATATCTCCCAACTCTATATGATCTAAATTATTTAGAGATTCATCTGAAATGATTGGGAAAGATAAAACATCAGTTGGTCCATTTTTTTGCATCCACTTCTGGTTCATAAAAGAAATTTCTTGATTAGATATTATCTGTAAACCTAATGAAAAAGACTTTTTTTCAAAAATGCAATTTGGCAATTTATAATCGTCTTTTTTTAATATTATTTTTATCCAAGATAAAAAAACTTTCTCCCAAAAACTAGATTCAAAAATAAGCTTATTTTTAGAATCTTTTAACTTATTTGAAAATTGGGGAAATTCATTACATTTAAAAACCAAATCTAAATTTATTTCAGAAATAATTTTTTCTTCCATACATTCTTATAGAGGAATATTAGGCTTACCTATTGTGGCTATAAGTATTAATATCCCTATTAAAACTAGAAAGGTTATTGAAAAATGAGAAATACTTTTTGAACCCTTCCTTACCATATTTCGCATAGCAAGCTTTATAAAGCTTGGGGGAGCAACTTTTTTTTCTATATTTTCGTCTTTATTTTTCATTAGTTATTCAATAGATTCGTTAGAAGAAATATTCATGCGTAATAATTCATAAATAAATGGTTCAAGTTCACCATCTAAAACACTATCTAAGTCGTTAGTCTCCTGCATAGTTCTTAGATCTTTTACCATTTGATAGGGATGGAAAACATAATTTCTTATTTGATTGCCCCATGCAGCTTCCACAATTTCACCTTTAATATCAGCGACTTCTGCAGCTCGTTGTTCTTTAGCAATCACGAGTAGTTTAGACTTAAGAAGTAACATAGCTTTTTCTTTATTTTGTAATTGAGATCTTTCTTGGGTACATCTTACTGAAATCCCTGAAGGCAAATGAACAATTCTCACCGCTGTTTCTACTTTGTTAACATTTTGTCCTCCAGCCCCACCAGATCTACTTGTTGTAATTTCCAAATCTTTTTCAGGTATATGAAGTGAAATATTTTCATCTAATTTTGGCATGACCTCCACCCCAGCAAAGCTGGTTTGTCTTTTACCATTAGCATTGAAAGGTGAAATTCTTACTAATCTATGAGTTCCTTTTTCATGTTGTAAATATCCGTAAGCATATTTCCCATCAATTTCAAAAGTTACACTTTTGATACCTGCTTCTTCTCCTTGAGATAATTCATTAATAATTAAACTCATTTGATTATTATCGGCCCATCTTGTATACATTCTCAATAAGATCTCTACCCAATCCTGAGCATCTGTTCCACCAGCACCTGCGTTAATAGAAACTACTGCGCCTTCCTTATCATATTCACCACATAACAATCTTTCAAATTCCCATTTATCTAAATTCTCTCTTAATTTATTTAAACCCTGCTGGGATTCCAAAATCATTTCCTCTTCTGGTTCTAAAGAATAAAGCTCTAGAGAGGCATTAGCATCAGAAATAAAAGTTTTCCATTTATCCAACAATTCAAGTTGAGCCTTAACATCGTCAAGGATTAACATTTGTTTTTTCGCTTCTTCTTGATTCTCCCAAAATTCAGGTTGAGCAGAAATTTGCTCTAACTCTCTACTTTTCGCTTTTAATCTTGGAACGTCAAAGACAATCCTGAGCATTAGCCAGGCGCTCTGTTAGTTCCGAAAGATCTTTTTTGAAATCTGTAATATCTATCAAAATAGAATTTAATCGTTATTTATAATCTAACAAGGAGTTTTATTTAATAGTATAAACTAAGTATTATTTTAAAAAAATGTCCAAAGTTGAAATTTATACTTGGCAATATTGCCCATTCTGTATTCGAGCGAAATCACTACTCAAGAAAAAAAATATAAATTTTACAGAATATAAAATAGATGGCGACGAAGATGCCAGAGCATTGATGATTGAAAGAGCTGATGGTAGAAGAACATTGCCACAAATATTTATAGATAATGAGGGTATCGGGGGCTGCGATGATCTCTACACATTAGAAAAAGAAAGTAAATTAGACGCATTATTAAATTAGATCTTATGAAATTTCTATTCGTGATAGATCCAATAAAAAATATTAATCCCTTAAAAGATTCAACTGCTGCTTTAATGCAAGCATCATCAAAAAAAAATATTGAAATCTGGAGTTGTACTCCTCAGGACCTTGAAGCTAGAGGTGATGAAGTATGGGCATCTTCCCTAAAAGTTGAAGTAAATCCGTGGATTTCTTTCAAAGATAATGATTGCATACCTCTCGCCGAATTTAATTGCATTTGGATGAGAAAAGATCCTCCTGTAAATGAGGCTTATTTATATGCAACTCATCTTTTAGAAGTTGCCGAAAGAAAAGGCGTAAAAGTAATCAACAAACCCTCATCGTTAAGAGCATGGAATGAAAAGCTAGGCGCTTTGAGATACAGCCACTTAATGGCTCCTACAATAGTTGCGAGTAAGGTAAAAGATCTTATTAATTTTGCAAACATAAATAATGAAGTAGTCATAAAACCTCTTGGAGGAAAAGGTGGTCAAGGTGTTATAAGGATAAATAAAAATTCTCCAGGTATAAAATCAATAATTGAATTAATCACTTCTCAAGAAGAATTACCCGTTATGATGCAAAAATTTATTCCTGAAGTCATAGAGGGTGATAAAAGAATAATTATCGTAAACGGTGAAGCAATTGGATCAATAAATAGGATTCCTCAAGGAGGCGATTTTAGGAGTAATTTAGCGATGGGAGGAAAAGCTGAACCAACATTATTAACAGAAAAAGAAAAAAGTATCTGCGCAGAATTATCTCAACACTTCAAAGATGAAGGTTTATTTTTTGTAGGTATCGATGTAATAAATGGAATGCTTAGCGAGATTAATGTAACCAGTCCAACAGGTTTAAGAGAAATAGAAAATTTATCCAACAAGAGTGTTTCAGAGGAAGTTATTGAAAAATTAATGGAAATTATTTAGGTTTTTTAGCGAAAAATATTTGTTTTACTATAGATTCAAATTTTAATTTAATCTCATCTATTTCTTTCTCTAAAACGGAACCTGAAACTATACCTGAACCGGCAGTAAATTCAATATTTTCTTCAAGATACCTAGCTCCTCTTATTGCTAAAAGAAATGAAGCATTTCCTGATGAATCAACCCAACCCATTGGAGAAGCATAATTTCCTCTAGGAAAAGACTCAAGAGTGTTTATCCAATCCAATGCTGCATTTTTTGGGTAACCACAAACAGCCGGAGATGGATGTAAGTTTTTAAGCAATTCAAAAGGACATATATTTTCAACTTTAGAGAAAATGAGTGTTTGCAAATGAGAAATATCTCCAAATGAATTTACCTTAATATCACTTTTTTCAAAGTTTTTTATTTTTGAAACTTCTAAACATTTAATCAAATATTGTGTTACGTAATTATGTTCCTTTACGTCTTTAGTACTTTTTAGAAGTTTTTTGTAATTTGAATTAGTAGAGATAGTTCCAGCAAGAGCCTCCAAAGTTAAATTAGGTTTAGTAAAAGAAAATAATTTTTCTGGAGATGCTCCAAACAAAATATCCTTACTATTTCTTTTCCAAACATATCTGCATGTATTTGGATGATTCTTTTTTAATCTTTTTAAAATTTCTACTAAATCGAATTTATTTCTAAATTTTATTTTAATCCTGTTCGCTAAAACTATCTTTTCGAGAATACCTTTTTCTACTAATTGAATTCCTCTGTTTAATACTTTTTTCAAACTTGCATTAGAAGTTTCTAAGGAGTGCAAGAAATCATCAATAATAGGTAAATCAAAACTAGTATTTAAACCAGATGATTTTATTAATTTTGAGCCAGAGGTAATAACTTGATTTCTAATTGTCCATATTTCTTCAATTAATGTTCTTAATGATGATTTACCTTCAACATAACCATTGATTCTTAACCAGCAATTCTTATTACTTTTAATAATTAATATTTTTGGTAAGATAGCTTCCAAACTAGGGACATCAGAAGATAAATTCTTATTATTCAAGTTTTCAGAAAAAGAAAATAAATAAATTATTTTTGAAAGTGCCCAATTATTTGATTCATTAGTCAAGTTAATTAAATTTTTAAAATTCTCAGAATTAAACTCTTTTGCCACCTCAAATCTTTTTGGACCATCCAAAGTAACATATTTACATTTCTCAAAAGCAATATATGAAATACCATTAGATTCCTCCCAAAATGAAGAAAATGGATATTTATTTATAAACAATTTATATACTTGTAATAAATCAATACGAGGAATCTCAATACAAATACTTACTAATCCAGAATTCTCCACTTTCTTATCGAAAGAGGAAAATACATCTTTTAAAAAATCTGTTAAGTTTAAATCATTTTTCATTACTTATTGAAAATAACTAAAAATCATGCAATAAAGTAAAAAATGTAACTCAATTTATAAACTACATTTAATAATGATCGAATTTTGTGAGTTAAATAAAAATGGACGAAGATAAAAAAAAATTATGGAAACAAGCGATAAAATGGCCTCTTTATTCTGTTGCCATACTTCCGGTTTTAATAACAGGTGCTTATATACTCAATCAATATGAAAAGGTAAAAATTTATAATTTGATTGCATTTACTTTAGCTGCAATTTTTATATTACTTTGGGAAAACCTAACTAATGATTTATTCGATGCAGAAACAGGAATCGATGAATTTAAATTCCATTCAATTGTAAATCTTATAAAAAATAAAAAAATAATTTCATTTATTGCTTATACATCTTTAGTTATTGGTTTATTAATAATTTCAATTATTTCACTATCAACAAGTATTAACATTTTGATTTTGGTTGCATGTTGCTGCTTCTTAGGATATTTATATCAAGGACCTCCTTTTAGATTTGGCTATCAAGGCTTAGGAGAACCATTATGCTGGCTTGCATTTGGACCTTTTGCCTACTCTGCAGTCTTAATTGCGTTAAATCCTTCTAATATTTACTTCGAAGTTATTCCCTGGAAAGTTTCTTTATTGCTTGGTTCAGGACCTTCGTTAGCAACAACTCTTGTATTATTTTGTTCACATTTTCATCAAATTTCTGAAGATAAAAAGCATGGGAAAAATTCACCTTTGGTTCGACTAGGAGCAAAAAAAGGTTCTCAATTTGTGCCTTGGATAATTTTTACAATATATATTTTTCAACTTTTAACTATAGTTACTGGATTTATTCCAGTGTTTTGTATCCTTTATTTGATTAGTTCTCCTCAAGCAATAAGACTTATAAATTTATTAAAATATTCTTATAACAAACCTTCTGCAATAAAAAATTCTAAATTCATCGCAATAAAATTTCAAACTCTTAATGGAGTTGGCTTAATTACAGGATTAATATTTAATTACTTGGTTAATAAATGAACTTAATTTTTAAAAAAAAATCTTATAGATTTAAGTTATCCACAAAAGTAGAAAATTCTAAAACCACTTATGTTACAAAACTGGGTTGGATAATTAAATTAACAAGTAATGAAAAAAAAATTGGATTTGGAGAAGTTTCACCACTTCTAGAAGAAGACTTAAAAAAATGTGCAAAACAACTAAATATGATCCCTGAGTATGTAGAACTATTTAATTTATCTGAGCACATAAATATTTTTCACCCATGCATTCAATCTGCAATAAATTCTGCATTAGCTGAGATAAATGGAAAAATAATTTTTAAAGAAAACTACGCCTTTGATGAAATTGATAAAACAGCCATACTGTTGAATTCTGAAAATGTAATTTCAGAGCTAAATGAAATTAAAAAAAGACAATCTAATATCGGAAAATCATTAACCATAAAATGGAAAGTAGCATTAAAAGAAAACCATGAGGAAGAAAAAAATTTAGAAGAAATTTTAAGCCGAATAGGAAATAATATTAAGTTAAGAATAGATGCTAATGGTTCTTGGGGTAGAAAGATAGCTAAAAGATGGGTTGATATTTTGAAAGATAACAAAAATATAGATTGGTTAGAGCAACCTCTCTGTGTTGATGATATTGAAGGAATGAAAGAACTCAACAAAAAAATCCCTATAGCCTTAGACGAATCACTTTTAAAATTTCCAACTTTGATTGATGAGTGGAAGGGTTGGCAAATTCGAAGGCCTTCTCAAGAAAATAATCCAGTTAAACTATTAAGAGAATTAGAAAATAAAAAAGCTTTAATATCTATAAGTACTTCATTTGAAACTGGAATAGGGAAGAGATGGCTTTATCATTTATCGTCTCTACAATTACAAGGACCAACTCCAAAAGTTCCTGGTTTAGCAATGAATAAATTCCCTAATTCGTTTCTATTTTTAAATGAAGCAAAAAAGATATGGGATCAACTATGAAAAATAAAATTCATACTATTGAAGTTGAAAATAATGAAACTCAATCTGTAGAGAAAATTGTTGAAAAAATTAGAGAGAATAAAATTATTTATGTAAAAAACAAATTTTATGAAGATGAAGATGTATTAGATTCAATTACTGAAAATGGGCCAGCAATTATCTTAAACAGTAGTGGTAGTTCTGGAAATCCAAGAAAATGTTTTCACCATCTAGATAATCTTAAATTATCTGCCTTTACATCAGGACAATGGCTAATAGAACAAGGATTTGAATTGCAAAACTGCTTAATTTTAAATACTTTACCCCTGAACCATATAAGTGGCTTAATGCCAATTTTTAGAAGTCAAACTTGGGGATGTGATTGTATTAATATTTCTCCAAATTTAATAAAAAAAACTCGAGAACTTTTAATTTTTACAAAAAAATCTAAAAAAAATAAAAAACATCTGATTACATCATTAGTACCGACCCAATTACAAAGACTTTTAGCTCAAAAAGATGGTATTAGTTGGCTTAAAATTTTTGATCTAATTTGGGTAGGTGGAGCTTCTATTTCAGGCGAAACTGCAGAACAATGTATAGAAGAAAAAATAAAATTAGCACCTTGTTACGGATCAACTGAAACAGCAGCAATGGTTACGAGTTTAAAACCAAAAGAATTCTTAATGGGTTTTAAAAATGTTGGAGAAATACTACCTGATACGCAAATAAGAATTAACACACAAGGGTTAATCGAGATTAAATCAGCCAGAATTGGAAACGAAATAATAGACTCTTCAAAAACTAAAAATTTCAAAAATAAAAATGGGTGGTGGCAAACCGGTGATTTAGGTGAAATTAATCAAATCAATAATTCTTTATATTTAAACTTTCTTGGAAGAAGTGATAAAGCTTTTAATTCAGGAGGAGAAATCGTTTTTCCAAAAGTAATTGAAACTCGATTAAATGATTTCATTATCAAAGAAAATATCCCAATTAATAAATTCAATATTTCAAAAGTATCAGACAAATTATGGGGAAATAAAATTAAAATAATTGTTGAATTTAGAGAACTTACAAACCATAAAAAGATTGAAAATTCTTTAAATTTATTAAAAAATTTTTCTCAAAATTGGCCTAAACATGAAAAACCTGAAAAGTGGATTGTTAAAAATAAAAATGCCAGTAAAGAAAAAATAAACTATAAATTTAAAAAATAATAATTAGCACTCTTTTAAATTTGCACTTACATTTGAAGCCTCTATCCATCTTACTAACTGATCGGGAAGTTCTATTTTATTTCTTGAATCAATATCTAAAGAACAATGTATTATTTTTCCTTCTGCTACTTTATTTTCATTTTTTATAAAAAAGCTATTTACTTGGAACAAATGTGTATTAATTTTATGAGGGGAAATTTTTATTTTTAAGAAATCTCCAATTTTTATAGGCGCAAGAAAGTTAGCTTCGCAATTTACTATGGGAAAAATAATTTGAGATTTACGTATAGAAAAATCCGGAAAAATATCTTGATAAGGAATCCCATAAATTTCAATACTCTCTTCCCAGGCTTCGTGAGACCATTTTAATAAGTTATGAAAATGAATTACACCTGCAGAATCACAATCACCAAATCTTACTTTCTTCTGCAATATTAACCAATCAGCGGGTTTCATTTAAAGAACTTATCTATCAACAGATCCCATAATGACATCTATTGAGCCAAGGATTGCCATAATATCGGCGATTTTGGCACCTTTTAGTATATGTGGCAATATTTGTAGATTATTTAAATCAGCCGCTCTAATTTTAAATCTCCATGGGGTAACTTCATTATTTCCTTGAATAAATACACCTATTTCTCCTTTACCTGACTCTAATCTTGTATACAATTCTCCATTAGGTATTTTAAAAGTTGGAGCAACCTTCTTAGCTACATATTGATAGTCAATACCAAATATTTCACTCTTCTTATCCTCAGTAGCCATTCTTTTAGCTTCCAAATTTTCTGTTGGACCACCTGGAATCATTTTGCAAGCTTGACGAATAATACTAAGTGATTGTCTCATCTCTTCAACTCTGACTCGATATCTCGCATAACAATCTCCTTCTTTTTCTGAAGCAATCTGCCAATCAAAATCGTCATAACATTCATAACTATCAACTTTCCTTAAATCCCAAGAAACTCCAGAAGCTCTTAGCATTGGGCCAGACAAAGACCAATTAATTGCCTGATCTCTTTGGATTGTTCCAAGACCTTCAATTCTTTTTCTAAAAATAGGATTATTTGTAATTAATTTTTCGTATTCATCTATCTTTGGACCGAACCAATCGCAAAAGTCTATACATTTTTCTAACCATCCGTATGGAAGATCACATGCGACACCACCTATCCTAAAGAAATTATTATTTATTAGTCTTTGTCCTGTAGCAGCTTCCCAAAGATCATAAATCATTTCTCTTTCTCTAAAAATATAGAAAAATGGAGTTTGAGCTCCAACATCTGCCAAAAAGGGGCCAAGCCATAAAAGATGATTAGCAATACGATTAAGTTCCAGCATTAAAACTCTGATGTAACTAGCTCTTCTAGGAACTGGAATATTAGCTAATCTTTCAGGAGCATTTACTACAATAGCTTCATAAAACATTCCTGCTGCATAATCCATTCTGCTTACATAAGGGACATACATTACATTTGTCCTATTTTCAGCTATCTTTTCCATTCCTCTATGTAAATATCCAATTACAGGCTCACAATCAATGACATTCTCACCATCAAGCGTTACAACTAACCTTAAAACCCCATGCATTGAGGGGTGGTGAGGGCCAAAATTGACCACCATTGGTTCTGTTCTAGTCTCTAGCTGAGCCATTCAAAATTTAACTTCTAAACAAATCTTAGTCGAAAGTTATGCAAACTGACCTATCTGATTCATCTTTTTTCAATCATAAATCAGTTATGACAGATGAGATTATGGCCTCATTAGAGCATTTCCCATTAATACATAACAACCAACTCAAGGGAATAGACGCAACTTTAGGCGGAGGAGGGCACTCTTATCATTTATTGAAAAAATATTCGGATTTAAATATAATTGGAATTGATCAAGATCCATTCGCGAGAATATCAGCATCCAAAAAACTTGATGAATTTAAAAATAGAATTGATATAAAGGCTTCTAATTTTGCTGATTTTATACCAAAAGAAAAAGTTTCTTTTGTAATTGCAGATCTTGGCATAAATAGTAACCAAATTGATGACCCTAAAAGAGGATTTAGTTTCCAAAAAGACGGTCCACTTGATATGCGCATGAATCCTCTTCTTGAGGATGATGCAGAGAAATTAATTGAGGCTTTAAATGAAAAGGATCTAGCTAACTTAATTTATAAATATGGAGATGAGAGATTATCAAGAAAGATTGCTAGGAAAATAAAAATGGATTTGAAGGAAAATGGGAAATATTCTGGGACCAAAGAGTTAGCTTATTCTATTGCAGGCTGCTTCCCACCAAAACAAAGATATAAAAAAATTCACCCCGCAACAAAAACATTTCAAGCACTAAGAATTGCTGTTAATAAAGAGATTGAAGTATTAGAAAGATTTTTAGAAGTTGTTCCTGAATGGCTTTTACCAGGGGGTATTATTTCTATTATTAGTTTTCATTCCCTTGAAGATAGGTTAGTTAAAAGTTGTTTTAAGAATGATCAAAGACTAAAAAACCTGACAAAAAAACCAATTACTCCTTCAGAACAAGAAGTCAAACTAAATAGAAGAGCTAGAAGTGGAAAATTAAGAATTGCTCAATTAAGAAGCCAATAATTTCTAACGTAATGATTTGATCGTATTTGTAAGAATATTAATTGCTTCTTTTATCTCTTTTGAATTAGTGCTTAGTCCAATACTTAACCTTATTGAAGATTCTGCTTCTTTAAAAGATCTACCTAAGGCTAATAAAACATGAGATGGTTCACCATTACTGCATGCAGATCCACTAGAACAAATTATCTTGGATTTTAAAACTTTATGAAACTTTGCTCCGTTTAAATCCAATACAGTCAAATTTAAATTTTGAGGCAATCTTTTTTCTATGGAGCCATTAATTAATAAACCAGAATTATTTTCTAATAAACCCTTCAAAAGATTATTTCTATAAATAAGTAATTTCTCAGAATTACTTTTTTGATTAAAAACTGCTATCTCTATTGCTTTAGCAAAGCCAACTACTAAAGGAAGAGGTAATGTTCCAGACCTAAGACCATATTCCTGCCCTCCTCCAACAATTAAAGGCTCGAGATTAATTTCTTCATCAATAACCAGGAGTCCTATCCCTTTAGGACCATATATTTTGTGAGAACTCATCGTTATCATATTTACATCTGATAAAAGATTGTCTAACTCGATATAACCTAAACATTGTGCAAAATCAGAGTGAAAAGTAATTCCTCTCGATTTACATATCATTGAAATATTTTCTACAGGCTGAATAACTCCTATTTCGTTATTTGCCAACATAACACTAACCATAAATGTATCTTCTCTTATATTCTTTATGAATTTTTCTTCTGAAATTAATCCATCTTTCTCTGGATTAATTTCTGTAACTTTAAATCCTTCTTTTTTTAATTGGTTTAGTGGTTCAAGTACTGCTTTGTGCTCTGTTTTTAAGGTAATAATATGTCCATAATTTCCTGTTTTTTTAAAATAATTTCTCGCAAAACCTAATAAGGCTAAGTTATTAGATTCTGTTGCGCCACTTGTAAAAATAACTTTTTTATTTTTGAGAGATAAATTTTGTTCTATTTTTTCTCTTGAAGCCTCCAATATAGCGCTTGCGTTAATACCTGCCAAATTAGATTTGCTTGCAGGGTTAAAAAATATCTCACTCCAAAAAGGTTTCATAGAATCAACAACATCTTTAGAGCAAGGAGTCGAGGATTGATAGTCTAGTAGTATGGGAGTTGATAGCATTGTATTTATTATATAAAATTCTCTTTATTACTAGAAAATCAAATTAAAGAATTTAAAAAATGAATGAAATTAATCAAATAAATAGTGAACCGGTTAGAAAATCAAGAATTTTATTAGTTGATGATGAGCCTGGTTTAAGAACAGCTGTTAAAACATTTCTAGAAGATGAGGGCTTTGAAATATTTATTGCAGTTGACGGAGAGGATGGCTGGGAAAAAGCTCAAACAGTTTTTCCCGATTTGATAATAAGCGATATTATGATGCCCCGAGCTAACGGTTATGCTTTATTAGAAAAAATTAGAGAAGATGAAAAATTAGGAGGAACTCCAGTTATTTTTCTAACTGCAAAAGGAATGACCCTAGACAGAACAGAAGGTTATCTTGCAGGCGTTGATGATTATATTTCCAAACCTTTCGACCCTGATGAATTAGCTGCTCGAGTTAAAAATGTAATCAAAAGACAAGAACGTTTACTGAAAGAAGCAGCACGATTCGCAGATATTGATGTCAGTAAAATGGCGAAGCAAATTACTGAAATAAAATCTATGCTCACAGATCAAAATCCGACTAATTTAGAAAATAAAAAAAATCTTCCTAGTTTTACTCCAAGAGAAGCGAGTGTACTTCAACTAGTAGCAGAGGGGCTGATGAACAAGGAAATTGCAAGACAGCTTGAAACATCTATTAGAAATGTTGAAAAATATGTAAGTAGACTTTTTATCAAAACAGGTACATCTAGCCGAACCGAATTGGTCCGTTATGCACTTGAAAATCATTTAGTGAAATAAATTATTTAATTTTTTCGAATTCAATTAGTTTTGAAAAATAAAAAGGAGCTTGATTTAATTTCTTTTTAACTACCTTAAATCCTCTTTCTTTAGCAGCATTAATAATACCCTTTTCTTTCAATGTATAGGCTCTTGTAGTTTTACTTGGCCCAGGAAATAATTTCCCAATATTTTTTAAAACAGCAAGAACTGGAGTATATGGTGCAAAGCTTACGATAAGTTTTTCTTTGCTTAAATCACAAAGATGTTGGACCATTTCTTCTGCAACTGGTTGAGGATAATGAATAAACACATCCAAACAAACTACAACATCAAATAATCCTTTTAATTTTTCCAAATCACAGACTTCATATTTGATTTTATCTTGTTTAAAACCTAATTCATTAATACGTTTCTTTGTTTCTTTAATCATTTCAGAAGAGATATCGCTCACCTGTAAATCTTTTATACCTAGCTTTAGTAATGGTATGGATAGACTTCCTACACCGCATCCTGCATCACAAAAACTTTTTTTTGCTACTTCAGGATAATTTTTGATGTATGAGACTACATCATCTACAGTTTTTTGATGCCCTTTCCTAATATTTTTCTGAACTGTATTAATTTCATCAGATTTGCTATAAATTTTATTCCATCTTTCAAAGCCAGTCCCATTAAAATACTCCCTAACTTCACTTTTTTCGATAATCTTATTAGACGTCATAGTTTTCTATGAAATTTATTCTTTTTATATTAACTAACTGGCGCCAAATTAATTGCACGCCATTATAGGAAAGAATTGATTTGTTATTTTGTCAGAATTAAATTCAAAAGATATATATAAAATCGCTGTCGTAATGGGTAGTGATTCAGATCTAAAAATACTGAAACCTGCTATTGATATTTTGAGAGAATTTAAAATAAAAACTGAAGTTTGTATACTTTCTGCTCATCGAACACCTATTGAAATGATGGAATATGCAAAAAATGCAGAATCAGAAAACATAAAAGTAATAATTGCCGGTGCTGGTGGTGCTGCTCATCTTCCAGGAATGCTGGCATCCATAACTTGTATTCCTATAATTGGAGTACCAGTAGAGATTAAGACACTTAAGGGGATTGATTCTCTTTTATCAATCGTTCAAATGCCCGCTGGGATTCCAGTTGCAACAGTTGCAATTAATGGAGCTCAGAATGCTGGATTATTGGCAATAGAGATGATCAGTTTATTTGATGAATCCATAAAGAAAACTTTAAAAGAATTCAGAGAAAATCTACATACACAGGTAAGAACTAAAAATAGTAAGTTATCAACTATTGGACCTGACAATTATCTTCAAAATCTATGAAACTATATTTTTTTCTATTAGTCCTTTTTAAGAAAGTTTTCTTTTTTAAGATAGGTAATAACCTTTTCAACGGAATCATTTAAATCTAACGAACCTGTATCAACAACAATTTCGGGGTTATGAGGAGCTTCATATGGACTAGAAATCCCTGTAAATTCCTTAATTTCACCCAAACGCGCTTTCTTATAAAGACCTTTAGTATCCCTATTTTCGCAAACTGTGATATCAGCAGCACAATAAACTTCAATAAAATCCTTAGATCCAATAATTTTTCTTACCTTATCTCTATCGCTAATAAATGGTGAAACGAATGCTGTAATAGTTATTATCCCAGCATTCATAAATAAATTCGCAACTTCTCCAATTCTTCTTATATTTTCTTCTCTATCTTCATCCGAAAAACCAAGATCTTTACATAAACCGTGTCTAATATTATCTCCATCCAACACATAAGTCGAAAAACCATCTAAGTGTAAAAATTCATTTAAAGCGTTAGCTAAAGTACTTTTACCAGAGCCAGATAAACCTGTAAACCAGATAACCATTCCTTTATGACCTCTCATTTTCTCTAACTTTTCTCTATCAATTGTTAAATTGTGCCACTTTATATTGGTTGACTTTGTTTGATCTTGTTCTTTCATTGTTTGGATCACCAAAATTAAAAACCTATCCTAACCCTTGCTTTATAAATTACGAAATCCCTCTTTACGAAGAAACTCAATTGATTTCGATACCATATCACCCTGTAACTGGATATTATTATCAATTAATGTTCCTCCAGTACCACAAAAAACTTTAATTTTTTTTAGTAATTCTTTTAATAATATTTCATCCTCAGTTCCTAACCCTCTAATTAAAGTTACTGTCTTACCCTTTTTACCTTTTTTTTGTTTTGAAATATTTATTTTTGATCTTTTATTAAAACTATCTACCTTAGCGACTGCTCCATATTTTTTTTCTTGATTATCAAATTCGATCCAATTCTTTTTTCCCATTATTTTAAATATAATCTATAGTTAGTTAATACTTATTCTATAGAAAAAGTGGTAAGCACATTTTCTCGCCAAGATCAAAATTATAAAAAAGACGATTTAAATCAACCCTCCAAAGAGGGAAGATTTGGAAAATATGGCGGTCAATATGTTCCTGAAACGCTAATGCCAGCTCTTTTTGAGCTTGAAACAGCTGCGTCTGATGCATGGAAAGATAAACTTTTTGTAAAAGAATTAAATCATCTTCTAAAGACTTATGTAGGCAGAGAAACACCACTTTATGAAGCCAAAAGACTTACTGAACATTACAAAACTAAACAAGCAACTCCAACAATATGGCTTAAAAGAGAAGATTTAAATCATACTGGTGCTCACAAAATTAATAATGCCCTTGGACAAGCTTTATTAGCAATAAGGATGGGCAAAAAAAGAATAATTGCAGAAACTGGAGCAGGTCAGCATGGAGTTGCTACGGCTACTGTTTGTGCGAGATTTGGCTTGAAATGTATTATTTATATGGGTGCTGAAGACATAAAAAGACAATCCCTTAACGTCTTCAGAATGAAACTTCTAGGAGCTGAAGTTAAAGTTGTAAATTCAGGAACTGCAACACTTAAGGATGCTACTAGTGAAGCCATTAGAGATTGGGTTTCTAATGTCGAAACCACGCACTACATTTTAGGATCTGTTGCAGGTCCACACCCTTTCCCAAAGATTGTGCGGGATTTTCATGCAGTTATAGGAGAAGAAACTAAAAAACAATGTCTGGAATCGTTTGGATCTTTACCCGATATTTTACTTGCTTGTGTAGGTGGGGGATCAAATGCAATGGGTCTTTTCCATCCTTTCGTTAAAGAAACTTCTGTACGACTTATTGGCGTTGAAGCCGCAGGAAGCGGAGTTGACACTGACAAACATGCTGCAACTATCACTAAAGGGTCGGTTGGAATTTTGCATGGATCAATGAGTCTTCTATTACAAGACGATAATGGTCAAGTACAAGAAGCTCACTCAATAAGTGCGGGTTTAGATTACCCTGGAGTTGGGCCGGAACATAGCCATTTAAAAGATATAGGTAGAGCAGAATATGGATCAGTAACAGATCAAGAAGCTTTAGATGCTTTGAAACTTGTCAGTGAACTTGAAGGAATTATACCAGCGCTCGAAACTTCCCATGCCTTTGCTTGGTTAGATAAATTATGCCCTACTCTTGAAAAAGATACTCATATAGTTATTAATTGCTCTGGTAGAGGTGACAAAGATGTTAATACTGTTGCATCTTCATTCGACATTTAATCAATACCTTGGAATTGATGGGTCAATATATCTACTCCATCCATCAATACCCTCCTCCAAATTCCATATTTCGCTAACAATATTATTATCTAAACACCATTGTGAAAAGTTATAACTTCTTATTCCTGCATGACAGGTAACTACAATTTTTCTGTCTAATAACCCAGAAAATATTTCTTCAACATATTCAAATGTGACTTTACTAATTGGTATATGTAGGAATTCTTTTGAGAAACGAGCAAGTTCAAGCTCTGACTGTTCTCTTACATCAATCAAGACTGGATCATCTTTCTCAGAATTAAACCAATCATTGAGACTAGAAGCATTTATAGATTTTGGATAAATTCCCAATTGATAGGATAAATTACTTGTTATTTACAATTTAATAAATTAAGTTGCAGTAGGAAGTTTATTGTTAAAAATAAAAATAAACATCCATAATGAAACTTAGGGTAGTAGCAATAATACTATTATTATCTTTATTACTTTTTTTTGGTTTTAAAAAAGTTCCTGCTAATAAAAATAAGGAGCAAAGTACAAATATTGAACAACTAAATATCTTAAAATATATACCTGAAAACAATAAATTATTATTTATTTCAAATTTAGATAGTTTTAATATTGTCAATAATAATTTAAAAGATAAAACTCAAGACAACTTTTTTTTAATAGAAGAATCTATATTAGATTACTTAGGTATAGATCTAGGAAACAATAAAATAGAAGATATCTATGATAACGAACTTATAATCTCAACTTTTGAAAATAATAAAAAGCTTAAGGATGATATTTTGATAGTTTTTAAAATTAAGCCAGAAAAAACAATAGAAGATTTATTGAATTTGCCTAATAAAATTGATCAGAATGATGAAATAATTTTAATTAATAGAGAAAACAAAATAAATTTCCTTAACTTTATATACCGAACCGAGGATAATTATATAATTGCCTCATCAGATAAAAAATTAATCAAAAATAGTATTAACTCCAGCATTAATTTTAAAGAAAAAAAATTTCAATATGAGGGAGAACTTTTTGGATTAAAAAACGAAAAAAATGTATTGTTCACAAAGAAATTTTTGGGAAGTATATTTTTTGATAAAGAAAATTTTACTAATCAAAATAAGGATATCATAGCTACAACATTTGACTTTAAAAATAAACATTTAATTTTAAAATCTTATTTACTAAATAATAAAAAAAATATTGATATTCTTACTTACGATCAGTTAAAAAATCAAGAGAATACTAATGAAGATAATCCTGAAATTTCAATTTTTAGTGATATAAAAAATTTTGACAAATATCTAAAACCTTTAATAAATGATTTTGAACTCAATTTTTTTGAAGAGTTTAATCAAAATGATAATCAAAACATTTTAATTATCAATGCAAATAAAGATTGGATTATTACATTTGAAAAAAATAATGAAGATCAATTTGATTTAAGTGCTTTGAAAAAACTAAAGGATTTCAACAAATATACTTTGAAACAAAATAAAGATATTTATTCGATATATTCCAAAGATATTCTTGAAGAAAAAGACGATGTTATAAAACAATTAACTTATGAAAATATCTATTCAATAGAATCGGAAGATTTACAAATCATAAGTAATCATTTAATTGATGGTAAAAAACTAGATAAAATATCAAAAAAATTTTTTAACCTAAAAAGTAATAAAGATAAATCTGCTTTTCTTTATTCAAAAGTTAATATCAAAAATGGTAATTCTAATAAAATTGAATATTTTACTAATTTCCAGGATCTTAATTTTCTCATTAGAAATATCCTAAAAATATCAAATGAAGAATCGCTAGAAATCATAAGTCAATCTATTCCTGAAAAAAATCCAATTCTTTATAAAGAAACAATATTAAAAATTCTTTAAATTAAATTTATTAAAACAAGCTTCAAACACAATCATTTTAATTTTTTGTGAAGTTAATATCTTGTGGTTAATTAAAAATTATTTGACTATCTTTAATCTATAAGTATTTGAAATTGAATTAAGCAATTGGATAGCAACAAACTAATTTTAAAACCAGGATTAGAGGGTGTTCCAGTTACTAATTCATCAATCTGTGATATTGACGGCAACAAAGGGAAATTATTGTACAGAGGCTATTCAATTGAGGAACTATCCCAAAAAAGCAGTTTCTTAGAAACTGCTTACCTATTGATTTGGGGTGAATTGCCCACAGCTATTCAACTAAGAGATTTCGAACAAGAAGTTCAGATGCATAGAAGGTTAAGTTTTAGAGTCAGAGATATGATGAAATGTTTCCCCGCAACCGGTCATCCTATGGATGCTCTTCAATCTAGTGCAGCTTCTTTGGGACTCTTCTATTCACGTAGAGCAATAGATGATCCTAATTACATCTACAACGCAGTTATAAGACTAATAGCAAAGATACCCACAATGATTGCTGCGTTTCAACTAATTAGAAAAGGACAAGACCCAATTCAACCTAGAGATGATTTAACTTACTCATCAAATTTTCTTTACATGCTGACTGAAAAAGAACAAGATCCTATAGCTGCAAAAGTTTTTGATAGGTGTTTAATTCTACATGCCGAACATAGTTTAAACGCAAGTACATTTAGCGCTAGAGTTACAGCAAGTACTCTTACAGACCCATATGCTGTCATTGCCTCTGCAGTAGGAACCCTTGCTGGCCCGCTGCATGGAGGAGCAAATGAAGATGTAATTGCAATGTTAGAAGAGATTAAAACTCCAGAAAATGCTGGGTCTTTTTTAGATAATGCAATTAAAAATAAAAGTAAGATAATGGGGTTCGGCCACAGAGAATATAAAGTTAAAGATCCAAGAGCAATAATTCTTCAAAAACTGGCAGAAGAGCTTTTTATTAGATTTGGAGCAGATGAAATGTATGAAGTTGCTAAATCACTTGAGGCAGAAGCAATACCAAGACTTGGACCTAAGGGTATATTCCCTAACGTGGATTTTTATTCTGGTCTTGTTTATAGAAAACTTGGTATTCCTCGTGATTTATTTACTCCAATTTTTGCCATATCTAGAGTGGCTGGTTGGTTAGCTCATTGGAGAGAGCAACTTGGAGCAAATAGAATTTTCAGACCATCCCAAATCTATACAGGTTCAGCACCAAGAGATTGGATCAGCCTAGAAAGTAGAGAATAATATTTGCAGCTTTTCATAAAAAACACACATATTGTTTGTGAAGAGTTAATCTATTAAGTAAATAACATAAAAATTTTGGAATACGGATTAGATCTCGAATATAGTTTTAATGAATTCTTAAAGGGTTTTGGCCTTTCCAGCGAAATCGCTCACATAATTTGGCTCCCTCTCCCTATGCTTTTGGTTTTGGTAGCGGCAGTTGTTGGCGTTTTAGTAACAGTTTGGCTTGAAAGAAAAATATCTGCTGCTGCTCAACAAAGAATAGGCCCCGAATATGCAGGAGCGCTTGGTGTTCTCCAACCAATTGCAGATGGTCTTAAGTTACTTGTCAAAGAAGATATTATTCCTGCTAAAGCGGATGGAATTCTCTTCACTGCAGGACCTATTTTAGTTCTTGTCCCTGTGATTCTGTCATGGTTAATTGTCCCTTTTGGACAAAACCTTTTGATAAGTAACGTTGGAATTGGAATTTTCCTATGGATCGCTTTAAGCAGTATCCAGCCAATTGGACTTCTCATGAGCGGGTATGCATCCAATAATAAATATTCATTGTTAGGAGGTTTAAGAGCAGCAGCTCAATCAATAAGTTATGAAATCCCTTTGGCTTTATCTGTACTGGCTATCGTATTAATGACTAATTCTCTAAGTACTGTTGACATTGTCAACCAACAAAGTGGGGCTGGAATCCTAAGTTGGAATATATGGAGACAACCAGTAGGTTTTATAGTCTTTTGGATCTGTGCTCTTGCAGAATGTGAGAGACTTCCATTTGACTTACCCGAAGCGGAAGAAGAATTAGTTGCAGGATATCAAACTGAATATGCAGGAATGAAATTCGCATTGTTCTACCTTGGTAGTTACATTAATTTAATCCTTTCAGCTTTATTGGTATCAATACTTTATTTAGGAGGATGGGGTTTTCCTATTCCAGTTGAATTAATAGCTAAGTTTCTAAATTTGCCAATTAATTCACCCTTCATACAAGTTTTCACTGCATCAATAGGAATTGTAATGACTGTATTAAAAGCATATCTTTTAGTTTTCATTGCAATATTATTGCGTTGGACAACTCCTAGAGTAAGAATAGATCAACTATTAGATCTTGGATGGAAGTTTCTTCTTCCAATTTCTCTTGCTAATCTTTTGATAACTGCAGGATTAAAACTTGCTTTTCCGCAATTCTTTGGTGGTTAAATTTAAGTAAAAATACTTAAATTAAAAATTAATCCACTAAAATAAAATAACTAAGTAAATTCTTCAAAATGAAAAATTTCCTTCAACAAATAAATAGCTATATCAAAGAAGCATTTAATGCTGGGAAATACTTATACAATGGTATAACAGTAACTTTTGACCATCTTCGAAGAAGACCTGTTACTGTCCAATATCCATATGAAAAATTAATACCCTCTGAAAGATATAGAGGAAGAATACATTATGAATTCGATAAATGTATTGCCTGCGAAGTTTGTGTGAGAGTATGTCCCATTAATCTCCCAGTAGTTGATTGGGTAATGAATAAAGAAACCAAAAAAAAGGAACTTCGAAATTATTCAATAGATTTCGGAGTTTGTATATTTTGTGGAAATTGTGTTGAATATTGTCCAACTAATTGTCTATCAATGACCGAAGAATATGAATTAGCTACTTTTGACAGACACAATCTAAATTTCGATAATGTAGCACTTGGTAGACTACCTACAAACGTCACAACAGATCCCTCAGTTAAACCTCTAAGAGAACTTGCCTATCTTCCTAAAGGTGTTATGGACCCTCATGAAATCCCAGCTTCAGATACTAGAGTTGGTAAATTACCTGAAGAAGTCTATGATTGGATGAAGCCTGAATCAAATGAAAATAAAGATAAAGTTTCTAGTCCAACTAATTAATTTCTATTAATTTATGTCCATCGCAATAACAACACAATTTATTTCTTTTATAGTTCTATCTTTAGTTGTCATTATTGGAGCCCTTGGGGTTGTATTGCTAGAAAGTATTGTTTATTCAGCTTTTCTTCTGGGGGGAGTTTTTATGAGTGTGGCAGGATTATATCTTCTTTTAAATGCAAGTTTTGTTGCTGCGGCACAAGTTTTAGTGTATGTGGGTGCAGTGAATGTATTAATTATTTTTGCTATTATGCTCGTCAATAAAAAAGAAGATTTAAAGCCTATCAATGACATTAAATCGAGAAGAATAATATCAACATCGATATGTTTAACCCTACTAAGTCTCTTAATAAGAGTTGACTTGACTAATATATGGAGCCTCTCAAGTCCTCAAAACTCTATTAGAGAAGAATCAACTATCAGAATTGGTGAACATCTATTCAGTGATTATTTACTCCCATTTGAAGTAGCTTCAGTTTTGCTTTTAATGGCAATGATTGGGGCTATTATTTTAGCTAGAAGAGATGTAATGACCAAAGATATTTCGACAGGACTACCTGTAGATCAAGAATTAATTGAAAAATCATCAGAACCATTACTTACAAATAAAAATTAACCTTTCGTCTTACCTATTATGAATTTAGAATCAATTCCTATTCAAGCTTTTTTGATAGTATCTTCAGCACTATTTTGCATTGGTATTTGGGGATTATTAAATAGCAGAAATGCAGTCAGAGTTCTTATGAGCATCGAATTAATGCTGAATGCAGTAAATATAAACTTGATGACGTTTTCTTCCTATATCGATAATAATTTAATTCAAGGACAAGTTTTTACAATTTTTGTGATTACTGTTGCAGCTGCAGAAGCTGCCGTTGGATTAGCTATTCTGTTATCTCTTTACAGAAATAGGGTAACTGTAGATATGGAAAGTTTTAATTTATTAAAATGGTAAAAGCATTAAATGAAACTTTCATTAGTGCTAATCATATATCGTTCAAACAGTACTTCAGCATTAGAAGCTTCTAAGTTCTGCGAAGAAGTCCTTAAAACCAAAAATATTAAATCAATAAGAATTGAAAGCGATTTTCATAAAGATCAAATTGAACAATATCTATGTAATTTAAAATTTCTACCAAATATTGGAATCGTTCTTGGGGGTGATGGAACCTTCCTAAAATGTGCAAATGCATTAACTGCTTATGATATACCTTTACTGAGCATTAATATTGGTGGCAATTTGGGTTTTCTTACTCAAGAAAAAGATTTTTTATTTGACAAATCTTTTATTGAAATTCTTGAAAACGAAGAATATATTATTGATTTTCGGAATAGATTAAATTGTGATATTTGTATTAGTGGAACCATTACAGGGGAAAAAACTATAAAAAGCTATGACGCATTAAATGATTTTTATTTTAAATCGGTTGAAGAGAGTATTTCTCCCACCAACCAAATACAAATTGAAATCGATAATGAGAAGGTAAATGAATATAAAGGTGATGGATTGATTATATCCACATCTACTGGTTCGACTGCATACTCAATGGCTGCTGGTGGACCTATAGTACATCCTAGTTTAGATGCAATGATAATTAACCCTATATGCCCAATGAGCTTAGCAAGTAGACCTATAGTTATACCCAATACAAGCAAGGTAATTATTAAACCAGTCAAAAAAAGTAAAGGAGAAATAAAATTATGGAGAGACGGTTCAAAATGTATGACTATTAAGGAAAGCTATTATTGTGAGATCAAAAAAGGGAGATCACCTTGCAAAATAATTAGGTTTAAAGAGAGCACTAGCTATTACAATACTTTAATAAAAAAACTAGATTGGAAAGGAGATTTATCTCTAAAAAATCCAAAAATTTAAATGGCCCTTGAAATAGAAAGACGTTTTCTCATAAAAAATGATAATTGGAAAGAATATATCAATAAGTCAATTTTTATTGAACAGGGATATCTATCAAAAAGTTTAGATGATTGGATTATTAGGATAAGATTTACTGGTGAGGACTTTAAAATTGCACTAAAAAAACATATCGAAAACTTTACCAACTTTGAATTTGAATATTCCATTCCACAAAAAGATGGTGAAAAAATAATGTCCACTCTTACAAATACAATAAAAAAAGAAAGATTCTTTTTAGAAGTTGAAAAAAAATCTTGGATTATAGATTGCTTTAAAGAAAATAATTTTCCACTTGAAATTGCAGAAATTGAACTTTCTAATGAAGAGGAAGATTTAAGTCTTCCATCTTTCTTATCAAAAGAAATTACTGGGCTGAAAAATTACTCGAATTTCAGTCTTGCAAACATACCTTTTTCAGAATGGAAGTAGAAGTATTTGACAACTCTCAAAAATAACTAGTCAAAGGAACCACCTATCCTTTATATTTTCTTTATATTTTGGAAATAACTTTTATTCTCTTTAAAAATGTATGGTCTTTATGACAAAGAAGGAATATTGAGGTTTGTTGACACAGACAAAGAAGCCTGTATAGCATATGCAGAACTCTTCGAATTAGGTTCTACAAATTATTGTTTAATGGATTTAGCTAACGATACAAAAAAAGTAAAAGGCACTACTCTTGATCAGAGTCTGGAAGCGAACAACAATTAAATCCGTCTCTGCAAATCTTTCCATTATCCATTGCCCAATTCAAAAGTGCTACTCTATTTTTTGAACCTGTTTTTGTAAACATATTACTTACATGATTATCAACAGTTCTTTTACTAATTGTTAGTTTTACTGCAATTTCTTGATTTGTAAGCCCATCAGCTACGAGATCAATGATTTCCATCTCTCTTGTTGAGAGACCCATCATGTCAATGTTGTTTACTTCTTCGTCAACCATTTGCATTTAAACAGTTCCTTTTTTATATTAATTAAGTTTAGCAATCTCACTACACTTGTTAACCAATTAGGAAACAAAAGCAATTGAAATCAAAACTTCAGCAGACTTTAGAGAAAAAATCCAAGGTGATAACAGCAGAGTTAATGCCGCCTAGAGGTGGAGACCCCATAAGATCTCTTAAGATAGCACAACTTTTGAAAGATAAGGTACATGCTGTTAACATAACCGACGGAAGTAGGGCTGTAATGAGAATGTGTAGCCTGGCAATGTCCAAACTATTACTGGAAAATGGGATAGAACCAATAATGCAAATATCTTGTAGAGATCGTAATAAAATTGCTTTACAATCAGACATTCTTGGAGCAAATGCTTTAGGAATTAAAAACATCTTATGCATTACCGGTGATCCCGTAAAAGCCGGGGATCAACAAGATGCTAAAGCAGTACATCAGTTTGAGTCAGTAAAATTACTAAAGCAAATACAGGACTTCAATAAAGGAATTGATCCTACTTTCGAGGAGCTTCCAGATAAAAAAACATTTATATATGCAGGAGCTGCAGCAGATCCAAGTTGCAGAAATCAAAAAAGTTTAGAAAATAGAATAAGAAAGAAAAAAGAAGCTGGAGCTCAATTCATTCAAACTCAAATGGTTATGAAAAAAGAAGATTTAATAGAATTTTGCGAAAAAATAGCCAAACCCCTTGATATTCCTGTAATTGCAGGTGTATTCCTTTTGAAATCTTACAAAAATGCTCTCTTTATAAACAAATACGTCCCCGGTGCAAACATCCCTGAAAATATATTAAATCGTCTTAAAGAAGCCAAAAACCCCTTAGAAGAAGGTATTCTAATTGCAGCTGAACAAGCTCAAGACTTTTTTTGTATTGCGAGTGGAATACATCTAATGGCAGTTAAATCGGAACATTTAATTCCTGAGATTCTTAAAAAAGCTGATCTTAGTCTGGAATATTAATCAAATCAGTACCTAACAATTCTGCCATTGCCTTCTGTTGAGGGGATGGCTCAATCATGTCAGATCTTCTAGAATCTGTTATCAACCAATCCAAAGATGCATCTTGCAAATCAAAGTGATCTCCATTTTTGCCCACACAGTATCGGCCAAATACTAATTTATCTACTAGTCGAACACCCTTACCGATTTTTGAATAATCAAAAATAATTGAATTATCAATTGTGGCACCTTCGCAAATACAACAACTCGGGCCAATCATTGCAGGTCCAATAATTGTTGCGCCATCCTCTATTCTCGTCATTCCACCTATATATACAGGCCCAGTAATATCAACTGTGTCCCAATTAGCAGCAACATTTAAACCGGTAAAAACTCCAGGTTTAATTTCTTTGCCAGGTATCTCAACTTGTCTTACTTTTCCTTGTAACACATTACGAATAGCACTCCAATAATCAGGAACTTTTCCAATATCTACCCATTCGAAATCCATTGGAAGTGCAAAAAATGGTAAATCCATTTCAACGAGTTTAGGGAAAAGATCAGCACCAATATCAAATTTTTCACCTGATGGTATGTAATTAAAAATTTCAGGTTCAAAAAGGTAAATACCTGTATTTATAGAATCGCTTAAAGCATCATCTACAGTTGGCTTTTCTTGAAAAGCTTTTATTCGACCATTACTATCTGAAACTACTACGCCATAACTTGATACTTGATCTCTAGTAACTTTTTTAGTAATTAAACTTGCAATTGCTCCTTTTTCCTTATGTTTCTTAACTGCTTCAGTCAAATCTAAGTCCACTAAAGCATCCCCGCATAGAACAACAAAAGTTTCATCAAAAAATTTTTGAAAATCTTGAATTTTTTTTAGTCCTCCTGCTGAACCTAAAGCATCTCCGATTAGTTCCCCATCTTCAATTCTCCCTTCGAAACTATATGCAATCTCCACACCGAATCTTTGACCATCCCGAAAGTAATTTTCAATTTCTTCAGCGAGGTGAGAAACGTTAACCATTATTTCTTTAAAGCCATGTTCTTTGAGGAGTTCTAAAAGAAACTCCATTACAGGTTTTTGTAGAATCGGTATCATTGGTTTTGGAATGATATGAGTTATGGGTTGAACACGTGTGCCTTTACCTGCTGCAAGTATCATTGCCTTCATGAATTGAAAACCTCTTTTTAAAGATTATACGTTATTACTATTAAGCTTCTAAACAGCAGAAGGATAGGTATTGGTTACCTCAAGATTTTCTATTGGCAATTGAGCTAAGCCTCCATCAGGAATTATTCTTTTAATTTGTAATGGACCATATAAAGAATTAATTTGTTTAATTTCAATTTTGTTTTCAGAGGATAAAAATAACAAGGCCCAAAAGACCCCAAGACGATCTTTATCTAAATCATTTTTTACAACTGATTGCCATTTCTCAACTAAATATTCAAAATCTGTCCACTGTAATGCTTTTTCCCACCCATCAATAAATTCGCCTAATGCCTTTGTGGTTTCTGGCAGTTTCTCGCGGTGCGCTAATGATTTAACTTGAGAAATTAAAGCCTTATCAGAATATTTTTTATTTCTTTTTCTCTTCATTAAAAGAAGATCTTGGGTTTCCATAACTTCAGCGATAGATTCTAACTGACTTACCAGTTCTCCTAGGGTTGTCGTTCGTTGGAGAATTGGTTGTGCTATTGATCTTCTCCTTAAATATTTTTCAGGGTATTTTGGTATATCAAATTCTTGATCAATCCAATCTTGATCATCCAGATCAAAATCATCCTCAAAATCTGAAGAATTTTCTTTGAAAACTTCAGATTCCAAAACTTGAGCTTTTAAATTAACTAATACGGAAGCAGCAAAAAAAGCCTCACTCGTCTCAGACAAATCCTTTTGGTAAGTATTTGAACCATTTGCTTTTCTTCCAAAATTTTGGGAGTATTGTTCTAAAAAGCTATCTATTACACTTATTACATCAATATCCCATGGATCAAGATCACCTTTACCAGCAGCATCTTGAAGGAACTTAATTAATAATCTAGGCCCTAATTGTTGCCTATCAATAGAATTAAAATAAGGTATCTTAAATTTGGGAATATCTAGACATAAGATAACTTTTTAATTATTTAATGCCATACAATATTGCATTAATTTAAAAATTATATTGTTGGGGCTTTAAGGATGTCATTTTTTTGTGTTCCTGAAAAAATATTTGTTTTCACAGCACTTTTAACAGCAGTTAAATCTCTATCAACTAAATTGTTAATTGATGCGATATAACTCTCAGTCACTAACCTTGGATATAATCCTATTCCAATTATTGGAAACAGTAAACAAGCAATAATATAAACCTCTCTAGGCTCAGCATCAATAAGTTTCCGTTCTTCGATTAATTTAGGATTTTCTTTACCAAAGAAAATTTCCCTTAACATTGAAAGCAGATAAATTGGGGTAAGTATCACTCCTATAGCAGCTAAAGAGGCCATAACTACCCTAAATGGCAATGTATAAACTTCATCCGTAACAAACCCTGTAAATACCATTAATTCTGAAACAAATCCACTCATACCTGGTAAAGCAAGTGAAGCAAGGGAGCAAGCAGTCCAAAGGGCAAACATTATTCTCATTTTTTGACCTACACCACTCATTTCATCAAGTTTAAGAGTCTTGGTTCTGTCATAAGTAGCTCCAACAAGAAAAAATAAACTAGCCCCAATTAACCCATGACTAACCATTTGCAGCATTGCTCCGCTTGTTCCAAGGCTACTAAAACTACCTATTCCAATCAGGACAAAACCCATATGACTTATAGAACTATATGCAATCTTTCTTTTGAGATTTCTTTGCGCAAAAGAAGTTAATGCAGCATAAATTATATTAACTACTCCAAGAACTATTAGTAATGGGGCAAATTGAGCATGAGCAACGGGTAATAATTGTGCATTAAATCTCAAAAGAGCATATCCTCCCATCTTCAATAAAATTCCAGCTAAAAGCATATGAACAGGGGCTGTAGCCTCTCCATGAGCGTCTGGGAGCCAAGTATGCAGAGGAACTATTGGGAGTTTTACTCCAAATGCAATTAAGAGCCCCACATAACAGAGTATTTGAAATTTTTGACTAAAATCTTGAGATGCCAAGTGAGAAAACTCAAAGTTAGGAATTTCTGTACCGTAGAAACCCATAGCTAATGCAGCTATTAGGATAAATATTGAACTACCAGCTGTATAGATAATGAACTTTGTTGCTGCATATTGTCGATTTTTACCACCCCAAATAGCTAATAACAAATATACGGGAATTAACTCAAGTTCCCAAGTGAGAAAAAATAAAAGCATATCTTGAACTGCAAATACAGCAATTTGCCCACCATCCATAACCAATATTAAAAAGAAAAATAACTTTGGCTTAAACTTGACTGGCCATGCAGCTAAAACTGCTAAAGCAGTTATAAAACTTGTTAACAAGATTAAAGGCATTGAAATACCATCAGCACCAACTGACCATGTAAGACCTAAATTCGGAAGCCAACTAATATTTTCTTTCAGTTGCAGATTTTCATTATTAATATCAAATCCATTTATATAAGAACCTACAGTTATTAAAAAAGTTATTAATGCAATTGACAGAGCAAACCATCTAACCTCTTTACCATCACCTTTGTCTGGGAAAAAAGGTATCACAAACGCGCTAGCAATTGGGAACAAAATTGAAGCAGATAACCAAGGTAAAGTAGACAATCCAGCTCCTAAAGTCCCTAACATTTGTGGCGCAAAATGTGTAAAAAAATAAGTACTCAATTTAGTAGGAAATTTATCTTAAATAAATTCTAGAAATTATCTGTATTTTTTCACCCCAATGAACAGTGAAGACACACAATTGAAATTAAGTTACTTGAGGAGATTGAAAGCCGAATATAGCAACTAATAAAATTACTCCGCCAAAAACAATAAGAGCGTAAAATTGGGCTCTACCGGTCTCAAAATATTTTAAACCTTCTCCACTTCCTAAAGTTACAAGTCCAGTAAGATTAACGACTCCATCAACAACCTTAGAATCAACTTCCAATACTTCTTTAGCTAGTTTTCTACTACCCTTAACAAAAAGTTTTTCATTGATATCATCTAAGTACCATTTATTTGATAAAAATTGATTAATAGACGGAAACCTTTGTGCGAATAATATTGACAAATTAATTTTTTTCACAAAATATGCCTGATAAGCAATGATGATTCCTGATGATGCAATAAAAACAGACGCTATTGCCAAAGGCAAAAATTCTTTTAACTCGAAGGCTTTTGCTGCAGCCTGTGCTTCTTCAGGATCTAGTAAATTTGCAATTTTGCTATCCCATGGAAGTCCCATAAAACCGATAATTACAGACGGTACAGCGAGAAAAACCAAGGGAAATGTCATTGACCAAGGCGACTCATGAATAGATCCATGTTCTTCATGCTCTTCCTCATTTTCTTCATCAAGATTTAATTTTGATGCAATTAAAAGTTGTTTCTGTAAATCTTTGTTGTCCCCTCTGAATTCTCCTTCAAATGTTAAGAAATAAAGTCTAAACATATAAAAAGCAGTCAAGCCAGCTGTTAAAAATCCTACAAACCAAAAAGCTGGAAATGATATGAATGCATTTCCTAGTATCTCGTCTTTACTCCAAAAGCCTGCCAATGGAGGAATACCACTAATTGCTATACAGCCTATTAAAAATGTTGCTGATGTATAAGGCATTTTTTTTCTTAAACCGCCCATCAATCTCATATCTTGAGCCAATATAGGCTGATGACCAACTACTTCTTCCATAGCATGAATCACTGAACCGGATCCCAAAAATAACATTGCTTTGAAGCAAGCATGAGTAACCAAATGGAAAATTCCTGCTATTGGGGCTCCACAACCCATAGCAAGCATCATATAACCAAGTTGGGAGACAGTACTATATGCTAATCCTTTTTTTAAATCCATTTGGGTCAAAGCTATTGAAGCA
Source organism: Prochlorococcus marinus str. GP2 (assembly GCF_000759885.1). Taxonomy (NCBI): domain Bacteria; kingdom Bacillati; phylum Cyanobacteriota; class Cyanophyceae; order Synechococcales; family Prochlorococcaceae; genus Prochlorococcus; species Prochlorococcus marinus. The sequence continues at coordinate 132,783 of NZ_JNAH01000003.1, read as the reverse complement.
CCTAGAAAACAGGTAATGGTACCAACCAAAGCAATAATGAATTGAATAGAGGGGAATATAGAATACAAAGGTTGAAGCCTTGCTACAAGGAATATTCCTGCGGCAACCATAGTTGCAGCATGAATAAGTGCAGAAATAGGTGTAGGGCCTTCCATCGCATCAGGCAACCATACATGAAGAGGAAACTGAGCAGATTTTGCCATTGGTCCTAAAAAGACTAAAAAACAAAGTAGTAGAGCAGCCCAAATGGGTATTGAGTTATCAGATATTGATTGAGAAATTCCAGTAGCTATTTCATTAAAATCAAAACTATTTGTTGCCCAAAATAGACCAAGTATTCCTAGTAATAATCCGAAGTCTCCCACTCTATTCACAACAAATGCTTTTTGTGCGGCGTGCGCTGCGCCATCTCTGTCGTACCAAAAACCAACCAATAAGTATGAACACATTCCAACTAATTCCCAAAAAACGTAAATTTCTAATAAATTTGGACTGACTATCAATCCCATCATCGAACTACTAAATAATGCTAAATATGTAAAAAATCTGACATAACCCTTATCATGTGCCATATAACCATGAGAGTAAATCATTACAAGCAAAGTAATAGTAGTTACTAAAGCAAGCATTACACTCCCCAAAGGATCGAGGACAAAGCCCATTGGGATTGTGAAATCCCCAGCGTTGGCCCATACAAATAATTTTTCAACTGATTGATAACCATTAACTTGTTCAATCAGAGCTTTATAGCTAATTACCGCAGAAATCCCAACAAAAGAAATTAGACCTACAGAAACAATTTCTCTTGAATTATTAATTTTCTTGTTGATACTTATTAATCCTAAGCCAGAAAGCACTGCTCCAATTAGTGGAAAAACAGGAATTAACCAGGCAATTTCAGAAGCTTGAGGCATGTTTTAAAAAACTTATAGTTTGATTTTAAACCGTCAATTGAAAAATTTAGACAAAAATGATGAATTAAATGTTTTAACAGCAATATTAATATACTGATGAGACCACCAAAGTACCCCTATTGCAATCAAAATACCTAGTTGAGATAACCTTAAAAATTCTTTAATTTTAAATTCTTGCCTACCTTCAATTATTGCTACAAATGGGACTATAGAAGTATTTTGTTTAAACTTTTCAAACTCTTCTCCAAATCTTTTGGCTAATCTTTTATCGCCATGCCAAATAGCGAAAAGGTGATGCAAAATTAATCCAATAGAAGTTATCAATGTGAATGATGTACCTATCCATAAAGTATGTGCAAAACACCATATTATTTGACCAAAGGCTTGAGGATGTCTAGTGATTCGCATGATCCCAGTTCCATAAATTCGCACTTTAGGTTTTAAGACAGAAGGAATTTCCAATAAGTTGTAAGTAGCAGGATATAAAAATAAAAAACTTATTGCAGTTAAAAACCAAACTACAAAGAAAACTAAATTATTACCCTGGAAATTCCACAACCTAATGCCGTCATATCTATGCGCCAAAAAATAACTAATTAAGACAATTGCAGATGGCAAACTAAAAAAAACAAAGCATAAACGCCATAATCTTGGTCCAATAATAGATTCTGCTTTAATTCTCAAGGCAGCTCCACCACTATGAATTACTGCAAAAATAAAAATTAACAACAATATGATTAGAGAAGTTTTATGTGTCTCCATAAATTTTGATTATCCAAAAAATTTTATTCTTAACAAGAATACTTTTAAGCATTAGAATTATAGATAATTGTAGGGACAATGGATGCCCGAATTACCCTTTACTCTTGACCAATTAAGAATATTAAAAGCTATTGCAGCTCAAGGAAGTTTTAAAAAAGCTGCAGATTTATTGTACGTAACTCAACCTGCTGTCAGTTTACAAATACAAAATCTAGAAAAACAACTTGAAATTACAATATTCGATAGAGGTGGCAGAAAAGCTCTTTTAACTGAGGCAGGAAGGCTACTTCTTGATTATTGTGAACGAATTTTGAATCAGTGCGATGAAGCCTGTAAAGCGATCGAAGATCTAAATAGCTTAAAAGGTGGAACACTTGTAATTGGAGCTAGCCAAACTACGGGAACCTATTTAATGCCAAGAATGATTGGGTTATTCAGACAAAACTATCCTGATGTATCTGTTCAACTGCAAGTTCATAGTACTAGAAGAACTGGCTGGAGTGTTGCCAATGGACAAATTGATTTAGCTATCATTGGAGGACAATTACCTGGCGATTTAGAAAATTTGCTGCAAGTTATTCCATATGCAACTGATGAATTAGCACTAGTTTTGCCCTCAAAGCATCCACTTTCAATCAAAAAAGAACTTTTAAAAGAGGACTTATACAAATTAAATTTCGTAACGTTGGATTCTCAATCTACAACCAGAAAAGTTGTTGATAAACTTCTGCAAGATTCTGGACTTGAAATTCAAAGGTTGAAAATTGAGATGGAACTTAACTCACTTGAAGCAATCAAGAATGCGGTTCAATCAGGTTTAGGAGCTTCGTTTTTACCTGTTGTTTCAATTGAAAGAGAATTAGCGGCTGGAACAATCCACAAAGCATTTGTTGCCGACTTAGAGGTTAAAAGAGAACTAAAATTAATTACTAATCCCTCAAGATATACTTCAAGAGCATCAGAAGTATTTAAGAAAAATATTTTGCCCCAATTTGCTAGTTTAGAAAGCCCACTAAGGCAAATATAAATTTTAATCAGAACTGAATAGCTTCTTTATTAATGCCTACTCCTCCATCTTCGGCTTGTCCATCGCCCTTGATTATGAATTTATTTTCATTTACATCTGTTTGATAAACGCACTTAACTATTGGTTTATCTCTTATAGATCCAATGTAAGCAAAAGTATTCATTCGTTGCTTACATTCTCTTACATCTTCATTACTGATTGCACCTTGTTTTTGCAAAACTGTCCAGTTTTCTCTTCTAATTACACATCCAGGCTGTAGGGCAGGTTGCGTCACGAAACTCGTAGATGGATTTAGAGTTGTATACATCTCAACATCAATTACAAATGCACTTGCGCCCCATTGTCTACAAAACTCAGGATCTGGAACAGCCATATCTAATTGTTGTTGACTAGCTATATTTCCCTGTCCACCATCAGTGGTACTGGTGATCGCGCTCCCAATTCCAACTCCAAGAATTAATACTCCTGCAAGCACAGCTATTGTTCCTGTATTGAAGTTGATCTTTTGTTCAGAAGAAGCAGCAGGCAATCTAATATTTCTTTGACCATAAGAATCAACATCTCTTGGATTTGAAGAGTAATAGTTTCTGTTTGTACCTCTTCTAGGTCTCCTATTTGATGGTGGTCTGTTCACAGTACTTCATTTGTTTTTGGTAAACCCATTGAGTAGTTCATAACTCTACAATCAGGGTTATAACTTAATTGCCCATTTTGAAGCAAAAATTTAATTAAACCTTCGATTTCTGAACCAATTTTCCGAAGTTCATAATCATCTAAATCCTTTCCCGCTCTCTCTTTTATTAATTCATTAAATTTTTCATTAATTTTGGTTAAAGAATCCTCCTTCCAAATAAATTCGTTATCAGGATCTAAATCAAGAGTCAGTTTACTGGGATGAAACTTTAATTCTTTATCAACTACTTCAGCTGTAAAAATTCTTACATGTCGAGTTGTTGATTTTAAAAGCATTTTTTCCATAATTTTGCGAAATAATCAACGAAAAAAACTATTATGTTCTAACTTTAATGTAGCTTATTAGTAAGTGTTAATTTATTTCTTGATTTAATAATGCGTGTTGTAATTGCTGGTGCAGGTTTAGCGGGTTTATCTTGTGCTAAATATCTTGTGGATAATGGTCACATTCCAATATTACTTGAAGCTAGGGATGTTCTAGGAGGAAAAGTTGCGGCATGGAAAGATGAGGATGGAGACTGGTATGAAACTGGATTACACATATTTTTTGGAGCATATCCTAATATGTTGCAACTTTTCAAAGAATTAGATATTGAAGATAGACTCCAATGGAAAAGTCATTCAATGATTTTTAATCAGCCATCTGAACCAGGAACTTACAGTAGATTTGACTTCCCCGATATACCAGCTCCCGTAAATGGAGTTTCAGCCATACTTAGCAATAATGATATGCTTTCATGGAATGAAAAAATCCTATTTGGAATAGGTTTAGTTCCTGCAATGTTAAGGGGCCAAAAGTATCTTGATAAATGTGATACTAAATCATGGACAGATTGGCTCAAAGAACACAATATACCAGAAAGAGTTAATGATGAAGTTTTTATAGCCATGAGTAAAGCTCTAAATTTTATTGGACCGGATGAAATCTCATCTACAGTTTTATTAACAGCATTAAACAGATTCTTACAAGAAAAAAATGGTTCAAAAATGGCGTTCTTAGATGGAGCTCCTCCGGAAAGACTTTGCCAACCAATGGTTGATTACATTACTGCTCGTGGTGGAGAAGTTCATATGAATAGCCCATTAAGGCAAATTAACCTTAATGAGGACAGCACTGTTAAAAGCTTTACTATCGCTTCTTTAAATGAAAACGAAAAGCAAGAGATAACTGCCGATGCTTTTGTTAGTGCAATGCCTGTAGATCTTTTTAAATTAATGATACCCAAGCAATGGAAAGGTCTTGATGCTTTTTCAAAATTAGATGGTTTAAATGGTGTACCAGTTATTAATATTCACTTATGGTTTGACAAGAAATTAACAGATATTGACCATCTACTTTTTAGTAGATCACCACTTCTTAGCGTTTATGCAGATATGAGTATCACATGTAAAGAATATGAAGATCCAAATAGATCAATGCTTGAATTAGTTTTCGCACCAGCAAAAGATTGGATTAATAGGAGTGATCAAGACATCGTTGATGCAACTATGGAAGAACTGAAAAAATTATTCCCAACACATTTTGTCGGTGACGATAAGACAAAATTAAGAAAATATAAAGTAGTTAAAACTCCAAGATCTGTATACAAGGCAGTTCCTGGATGCCAAGAGTTCAGACCTAGTCAAAAATCTCCAATAAAAAACTTCTTCTTAGCTGGCGATTATACTATGCAAAAATATTTAGCATCTATGGAGGGAGCTGTTTTAAGTGGTAAATTATGCGCGGAAGCAATAAATAAAGAGTATTCCAAAATCCCTTAAAATGTTTCTTAATAAAATTAAAAAAATTCTTAAATTTATAAAAGCTTTTTGAAAAAATCAATTTCTCAACTAGATCAAGCATATGAAATATGCCGTAAAGAAACCCAACATTGGGCTAAAACTTTTTACTTGGGAACTCTTCTTTTACCCACAGAAAAGAGAAAAGCTATTTGGGCTATTTATGTATGGTGTAGAAGAACAGATGAAATCATGGATAGCGAAGAAGCTTCAACTAAATCGCAAGATGAGCTTTCAGATAATTTAGATGCATGGGAAGAAAATACAAAGAATGTATTTAAAGGAATAGTTAAATCTGAATTAGATTCAGTTTTGTTAGATACTCTAGAAAAATATCCACAAAGTATTAAGCCATATTTAGATATGATCGATGGTCAAAGAATGGATCTCAATAAATTTAGATACAAAGATTTTGATGAATTAAAACTCTATTGTTATAGAGTCGCAGGTACTGTTGGTTTAATGACTCAGAATGTTATGGGGTTAGATAGCGCTTATACATCAGCACCATGGAGTTCTAAACCTGACCCCTCTGAAGCAGCTATAGCTTTAGGAATTGCAAATCAACTAACCAATATATTGAGAGATGTCGGAGAAGATAGGCACAGAGGGAGAATTTATCTCCCACAAGAGGATATTGAAAATTTTAATTATTCTGAAGAAAAACTATTAAAAGGCGAAATTAACAATCAGTGGAGAGCTCTGATGAACTTTCAATTAACAAGAGCCCGCGATTGGTTCCACAAGTCAGAAGATGGAATTAAGTGGTTATCTTCTGACGCAAGGTGGCCAGTTTGGGCATCTTTGCGTCTATATAGAGGGATTTTAGATTCTATTGAAAGGCTAGATTATGATGTTTTTAATAAAAGAGCTTTTGTTAAGAATTCAGTAAAAGCTTTTGAGATCCCAATATCTTTTTTAATTTCTAGAATCAAATAATTAAGCAGGAGTCTTCTGATTCGCTAATAAATCTTTTAATTTGGATAGTTCTCCTGCCCATCTTGGATCAGGTGCTTCAAGATTAGGGGCGTCACTATGAACAATTTTCTTGAAATCTTTCTTCTTCTTGTTCTTATTTATATTTCCACTATTTCTTTTATTCGAAGCAGGATCCTTCTTTTCTGATAATTCTACTCTTAATTTAGATCCATTAAATTCAAAACCATTTAACTTTTGAATTAATAAATTAGCATTCTCTTCATTGTTTGTTGTGGCGAAACCAAACCCTCTGCATTCCTTAGTTTCCTTATCTAAAACTGCTTTAAATCTAATCGAATCAGAAACGGATTTTAAAAGTGTATCAAATTCTTTTGGATTAAATCCTTGTGGTAAGTTGCCAATGTAAATACGAATACTCATAAATTTTTAAAAATGATTTTAAAGTCTGAACTTTTAAACAAAACTAAGCTATGTGTATTTAATCACATTTTGGCGCATTTTGTTCAATCCATTGCTTTGCTTTATAAATAGCTTCATCAAAATTATTCAATCTTTTAAATGCAAGCTCCTTTGAGAGATACTGTAAAAGATCACCTAAGATAGGTCCATCCTTTATTTTCAAATTGTTTTTGATTACATCACCATTAATTAGATTTGAGGGATGAAATAATTTATCTTCCTTATCACGCCACCTCTTTAGCCAATTAAAGCGCAAATTTTGAGGTAAATAAAAAATAAAAGAAGGAAGAAACATCTCTAATTCTTGATGTAATTTAAATCTATCTAATTCATTTAGCTGAGCGATATTTTTATCCTTTAAAAAAACATGCCATTTTCGCAGTAACTTAATTTTTGTAATTTCAGCTTTACTAAATTTAAATTTTTTAAGAGATGTTTCATCTAAAATTTGAGCAATAAAAAATAATGGTAAAAATTGCTCTTTTTCTGCCAGATTAAGTTCTGAATAATTAATTTTTTCTAAATCCAAAAAAAAAGAATCTTCATATAAATTATCAGTGCCAAATATATTAATTTTTTTTATCAACATAACTGCATCAAGAGCATGAAACCCATTTACTATTTTCTGTATTTCATAATTAATCCTCTCTTCGGCAACAAGATATAATTTCCCTTTATTTTTTTTAATAAAAGTAATTAAATTAAGGTCAATTTTAAAATTCAATTCTGAAACAAATCGAAAACATCTTAATATTCGTAAAGGATCATTTAGTAAATTTATTCCAGAATGAGTTCTAAGTATAGAAAGCTTTAGATCTACAAGACCATTCAAAGGATCAAACAAACACTTCTTATCAAATAAAAAAGCAATTGAATTAATCGAAAAATCCCTAGAACTCAAATCTCCTTCGATCGTTGATGAAACCTGATTAGCAATATCAATGCAAATATGATCAAGAATAATTCTTATTACTTCTCTTTTTTTATCTAAAATAATAAATTTTGATCCAATACTATCTGTAATCTTTTTCCCAATTTCAATTGCATTAGTCGGCACTACAATATCAATGTCTATATCTTCAGTTTCTCTGCCCAAAATAATATCCCTTATGTAACCGCCAACCAAATATGATCCTTCAGGTAAAAAAGCTAAGACAGAATCCCAATGATGAAATTTTATACTTTTTTCTAATTCATCTATTATTAGTGTATGATCTGTGAGAATAGGTCTTTTCATTTTATTTATTAATTATGTGCATTTGCATCAACTGTAAATGGGTTGATAGATGTATCACATATCATGATGTTGAGATTAATCATGATGTTGATCATATTTGTGATGTACCAGATTTTAAAGCAAAAAAACCATTCATTCATGTCAATATTCTTAAAGAAAAGAATGGCGATTATAAAACTGAATGGGATGTTCAATCTTGTGAAAGCTTTGTAAATGAATTTGGTAAATGGTCTAAGTGTAATCCTGGTATGGAATTACCTGTTTAAAGGTAATAAATGACAAATAAACTCAAACCAATAGAAAATTACCCTATATTAGTGATTCATAGCACAGAAAATTCTTTTGGCTTTGGATATAGAAAAAAAAATAACCTTGAATCAGATGAATTATTTATCAAAAAATTTAATAATGACCTTTGTAACAACTTAGTAAATGATCTTAACAAATTCATTTCAAAAGAAAATTTACAAAAAGTCAAAAAGATATCTGTAAGCATTGGGCCAGCAAATTTTAATGCTTCACGACTTATTGTAGTTTTTGCAAGAACTATCTCCCAACAAATAAATTGTCCTCTAGACGGTTTTAGTTCATTTGAAATAATGGCAAAAAGAATTGCAGTTAAAAACAATATTTTTACCAATAATCAATCATTCTGGATTTACAAAAAATTAAAAAGAAAGGGATTTATTGCAGGTAAATATGAAATTTGTCATAACGAAAAAACCTCTTCGGATTTAGTGATTCGCGAAACCGTTTTACCAAAAGTTATTAAAGAATTTGAGAGTAAAGAACTTTTTTTAGAGGCTAATTATGATGATAAAGAAGATTTAAAGGAACTATTAGATTTATCAAATAAAAAGATAATGCAAACGACTTTAAAATCGTGGCAAAAAGTTTTACCACTTTACCCTATTTCACCGATTAACTAAGTATTCAACCAATCAAATTATTAATACTATCTTGAAGTTTTGTAGTTACAGAATAAAGTTCATCTCTTGATGAGCTTTTTGGAGGCTGCACAGGTTTTCCAACTTTAATAACTATTTTTGAAAAGAAAGGAATACAGAATTTAAATCTTAATAGTTTATGTGAATTAACTATCGCGACAGGCAATAATAATGTTTGATTTTTAAAGGCTAATAATGCTGCTCCTTGTTTTGGTTTATTAACTCGCCCATTTTTTTGACGAGTACCATCAATAAAAATTCCAATGCAATTATTATTTGATAATTTTTTACATGCTGTTTTAATGGTATTTTTATCAGCAATTCCTCTCTTTACTGGATATGCGCCACAAGACTTGATAACAAATCCTAATAAAGGGATTTTAAAAAGCTCTGCCTTCGCCATAAAGGATACATTACGTCCAAGAGCATGCCCTAATAAAGGAGGATCTAATAAAGAACCATGGTTAGAAACCATTATAAAGCAATCTTTTTGCGGAATATTTTCTTTACCTTTTAAATTACCTTGAAATACAAATTTATAAATAGGAAATACAAAAAGTTTGCTGACTAATTGATAGATTAATTTTTGAAAAATATCATTTTTCATAAAAGTTAATAAGTGATTTGATCAGAAGATGAAACTTGAGAAATCTTTACGTCCTTAAAATGTCTTTTTCCTAAACCGCTAAGTACATTTGAAGGACCAATTTCAACAAAATGTAGATCACTATCTTTCGCCATTAAATCCATAGTTTCTCGCCATCTCACCCCATTACACATTTGATTTTCTAATCTCGTTTTAAGCTCATTTGGATCGCTACAAACTGTAGGATTATAATTACTTATAACTGGAAAAGAAGGATTATTAAATTCAATCAATTTCAAATACTCGGAAAATTTTACTGAAGGCTCTTTCATAAATGGTGAATGAAATGCACCTGAAACATTTAATTTTAGAAATCTTTTACAAGAAATTTCTCTCGATAAATTATCTAAAGCCTCATCAGATCCTGATAAAACAACTTGGGACTCGCTATTATCATTAGCAATTACTACATCATCAATTTTTTTTACTAGTAAGTCAAGTTGATTTCTATCAAAACCAATTAATGCTGCCATCGATCCTTTTCCTGCATTTGCCATTAATTGAGATCTTACTTTGATAAGCGAAACACAATCTTCGAATGAAAAAACATCTGCACAATATAGTGCAGTTATTTCTCCCAAACTATGCCCAGCAACATAAGTTGGTTTGAAATCATTATCCTTTAATGCATCTAATAAAATCGATTCAACTAAAAAAAGACAAATTTGCGTATTTATCGTGTTATTTAAATCATTTAGAGGATTACATAGTTCAGAATTTAATCCACTAATTTCAAATAAATTTCTCTCAAATATCTCAGAAGCATAACTAAACCTCTCCTTTGTATTAGGCAGATTTTCAACTTGTTTTGCCATTCCTTTTTTTTGCGAACCCTGTCCAGGGAATACCCATGCAACTGTCATAATGCTCCTATCTTGTTTTTAACCCCATTTAATGAGGGCTGCACCCCAACTTAACCCAGCCCCAAATCCACTTGTGGCAATAATATCATTTTGTTTAATTCTATTATTTCTAATAGCTTCATCCATCATTAGAGGGATTGTGGCTGCTGAAGTGTTGCCATATTTTTCTAAATTGCTAAGAATTTTTTCTCTAGGAATTTTTAACCTGTCTCCAACTGAATCCAATATTCTTTGATTAGCTTGATGCAATAAAAGCCAATCAACTTCCTGAGAACTAAAGTTAGTCCTTTTAAACAACTTATCAAGAATTATCGGAACCTCTCTTACTGCAAATTTATAGACTTCTTGACCATTCATCTGAATTGGAGAAAAGCCTCCATTTAAAAAATCAATATCATCAAATATTAAATCCTTATTATTTTTTGATGGAAGATTAAGAAAAGAACCCCTTTCTCCATCAGTTTTCATATCAAAACCAATTAAATTATCAAATTCATTGGAGGCTTCAATTGCTAATGCACCTGCACCATCTCCAAATAGAATACAACTTCTTCTATCATTCCAATCAACAAAGCTTGATAATTGATCTGCGCCGACAACTATAGCCCTTTTAAAACTACCCCCTTTTAAAAATTGTGAGGCTGTTATTAAGGCGAATAAAAAACCACTACATGCAGCAGTTAAATCAAAAGCTACGGCATTATATGCCCCTAATTTATCTTGAATAGATGGCGCCGAACCAAATAAGTCATGAGGAGTAGAAGTAGCTAATATAATCAAATCAACAGTTTTTATATCCCAATTTGCCATCGCAACAGCATCAAGTGCCGCCTTACAGCCCATCTCAGTAACATTATCTCCTAAGCTAGAAATTCTTCTCTCAGAGATACCGGTTCTAGATTTTATCCATTCATCACTTGTATTTACCTTTTGACTAATTTTTTGATTGGTTAATATTTGATCGGGTACACAACTCCCACTTCCTTTGAAGGATACTCCAATCTGATTAAACTTTATTCCTTCCAAAAGTATTTTTTTGTAACTTATATAAGTCAAACATATATCAGACGCAATATGTTTTAAGAATTTAAAACTTGAAGCTTTTGAAGTTGACTTAAATTATCCATAACGTTATGGTTTACTGCGGAGTGAGCTAAGCGAAGAGCGCTAACGACTGATAAAGACTTACTACTACCATGCCCAATCACGCAAATACCGTTTACTCCAAGTAATAAGGCTCCACCATGTTCAGCGTGATCTAATCTTTTCTTTATTCTGAGGAGATTACTTTTCAAAAAGGCTGAACCAACTTTTCCCCGCCTACCTCTTGGAAGCTCGGATCTTAGGATATCTAATAAAACACCTCCCACAGACTCAAGAAATTTTAATAATATATTACCGGTAAACCCATCACAGACCACTACATCAAAATTACCTGACAATACATCCCTACCTTCACAATTACCTCCAAAATCAAAACTTTTTTCAGCAGATAATAATTCATATGTTTTTAAAGATAAATCATTACCTTTGCATTCTTCTTCCCCAATATTTAAAAGGCCAATTCTTGGCTTTTTAACTTGCAAAACATCTTGAGCATAGATATTACCTAATAGTGCAAACTGATGCAGATAAGAAGGTTTACAGTCAGTATTTGCACCAACATCTAAAACTAATACAGGGCGAGTTTGATCCCTTGTTGGAAATAATGCGCCTATAGCGGGTCTATCAATCCCCTTCAATCTACCAATTCTAAATATGGCAGAAGCCATCATTGCGCCTGAATTGCCAGCTGAATAAATAGCTTGTGCTTTATTTTGTCTAACTAAATCCATTGCAACATTTATACTTGCATTTTTTCTTTTTCTGACTGCTGTAGCTTCTTCATTCATTCCGATAGGATCTCCACTATCAATTAATTCAAGACGATTATTTTCTATTTCTTTTTCAAGTATTTCTAAAAGACCATTTTTTTCTGCTGCATTTTTAACTTTTTCAGTATTGCCAACAAACTTTATATTTATAGGAAATCTGCTTATCGCTTCGAGACAACCCTCCAGAATTGGCCCAGGCGCATAATCTCCACCCATACCATCAACTGCTATCCAAATTCTATTAGATTGCGAGTCTCCCACCTTATCCAAAATATTATCGCTATTTTGCAATCTTTTTAATGGATCAAAAACAAATGGCTGCAATGTATTCTTAGCTAACGAACTGGCATTTGAAACCACACTGGAAGCAGTATTTACAACAGATTCAGCACTTGAAAATACATTTCCTGCAACATTACCTGCAACATTACTAGCTACATTACCAGCTGTACTTACGACGGATCCAGCACCGGAAACTACGTTACCAGCAACATTGCTAGCCGTTGCTGCAGAACTAGCAGCAGTATCTACTATTGAAGTTACTGCCGAGTTTCTTTTATACCAAATTACTAATCTTCTGATAGCTCTAGGCTTATTAATCTTATGTAAAGTTTCTTTCCCCATTTATTTACCGTCAAAAGGAGCAATATCAACAATCCTTTGAAAAAGATATCCTGTTCCTCTTGCTGTTAATATCAATTCAGGATTTGCTGGATCAGCCTCTAATTTTGATCTTAATCTTGATATGTGAACATCAACTACTCTTGTATCTACATGTCTCTCTGGTGTATATCCCCAAACCTCTTTCAAAATCTCTCCTCTACTAAATGGCTCACCTGACCTACTTACCAAAAGCTCTAAGAGACTAAATTCCATACCAGTTAATCTAATTCTCTCATCGCTCTTAAAAACTTGTCTTCGGTTTGTATCAATTTTAATATCAGTAACCAAAATTAATCCTGAATTAGGCATTCCAGGAAGTTGTTCTTTGTCAATTCTTCTTAAAACGCACCTAATTCTAGCTTCTAATTCTTTAGGACTGAATGGTTTTACTACATAATCATCAGCTCCTAATTCTAAGCCTGTTATCCTATCAGCAACATCTCCTAATGCAGTTAACATAACAATTGGGACATCAGAATCTTTCCTTAATTCTTGACAAACTCCATAGCCATCTAACTTTGGCATCATTACGTCAAGTACAACTAAATCAGGCTCATAATCTTTAAATAACTTTAGTGCTTCTTTACCATCACTTGCAGTTACAACTTTGTAGCCAATCATAGAGAGGCGAGTCTCCAGAATTCTTCTAATACTTGCCTCGTCATCTGCGACAAGAATTGTTTCTTTAGTTTGACTAGATAGAGCCATTTGTTTCTATTAGCTAATCAGTAAGAGAATTAATTATTAACCTAATCTAACTTGTAGAGGGGCAATATCCCAAACATTCTAGTTCTATTTACTTATTCAAAAACTAAATGTCTAACAAATTGTCGACTTTTATTTGTCAAAATTGTGGAACTGAAAGCTCTCAATACTTTGGGAAATGCCTTAATTGCAACTCATGGAATTCCATAGTTGAAGAAATTAAAAGCAAGAGATCTAAATATCAAGATATAAAAAATATTAAGAAGGCTATCCCATTTAATGAGATTTCATCTAAAAAAATATCAAGATTTACGAGTGGTTTTAAAGAATTTGATCGAGTTCTTGGAGGTGGGGTAGTTCCTGGATCCATTGTTTTACTTGGAGGGGAGCCTGGTATAGGTAAAAGCACAATAGTTCTTCAAGCAGCAGGAAGAATTTCACTCAATGAGAAAGTTTTATATGTAACTGCGGAAGAATCTTTAGAGCAAGTAAAAATAAGATGGGAAAGATTAAATCAAAAAAGTATTGATTTAAAAATTTTTGCTGAAACCAATTTATCCTTAATTATTAAAGAGATCAAAAGATTAAATCCTAGTTTCGCAATAATTGACAGTATTCAAGCCATTCATAATCATGAGATGGAAAGTTCGCCAGGATCGGTTTCTCAAGTTAGAGCTTGTTCATCAGAATTGCAAAATCTTGCCAAAGAAAATAATATTGCGCTCCTAATAATTGGTCATGTTACCAAAGATGGAGCTTTGGCAGGTCCCAAAACTCTAGAGCATTTAGTTGATGTAGTAATAAACTTTGAAGGAGATAATATTTCCTCACATAGATTACTGAGAAGTATAAAAAATCGATTTGGATCGACTTTTGAAATTGGAATTTTTGAAATGCTTGAAGAGGGCTTAAAAGAGATTAAAAACCCAAGTTCAATATTTACCAATAAAGAAAATATTTCAGGAGTAACAACCACGATAACTAATGAAGGAACCAGACCATTTGCAGTTGATATACAAGCACTGGTAAATAAAACTTTCTACAGTAACCCAAGACGAACTACAACTGGAATTAGCATTAACAGATTACATCAGATTTTAGCTGTTATTGAAAAACACGTAGGTATTAAATTATCTGAATTTGATTGCTATGTAGCTACCGGAGGTGGTTTTGAGATTCATGACCCCTCCTCTGACTTAGGTGTAGCAATATCAATTTTATCAAGTTTGAAGAATATTCCTCCTCTAGCCAATAGTACATTTATTGGGGAATTGGGTTTGAGTGGTCAAGTTAGAAAATCAAATAACCTTAGGACAAAGATAGAAGAGGCTGCAAGATTAGGGATTAAAAATATCGTAGTACCAAAGATAGAGAAAGATCAAAATAATATTTTTGAAAATATAATGAATATCAAAGAGATCTCCAATATCAAAGAGGCAGTTGAATATTGTTTTTCGGAGTAAAGGAATATTAGAGGTACATGTCAATTGAACTTCTTCCAGAGTTTTTCAACCAATTCTCAATATCAAGATAACCTCCTGGATATAACCTCACTGCTTTAGACCAAACTTCAGCAGCTTTATCAAACCAAATATCTCTTTGATCTAATTCACCATTTTGTTCAGCGTATCTTCCCCTTTTTTCATAAATTAAACCTATATTTTTGAGACATGATGGCTGTTTAGGATTTTCAACTAATGCTTTTTCATAAGTTTCAATAGACAAATCTTCTTCACCGTTACTCATATATATTATTGCCATATTTTTAAGAGTCTCTCCTCTATCAATTTTATTTTCTTCAAGCAGTAAACTTTCTTTGTAATACTCTAATGCTTCCGAATAATCCCCATTATTTTGAGCTGCTAGTCCATCTCTATAATAGATATAAGCCTTTTTTTCCTTATCAGCGATAGGCATTATTTTTACTATAGATTCAGCAATTACAGTAAAGGCTTTATCAATAAAATTGTCTCTGTTTTGATTACTAGGCACTGCTTTGAATTTAATAAAATTAATATAGTAATTTAAAAAATAACTATTTAAAAAGTCTATTACAATTATTATTATAGTTAAAAATAAAGTTAAACATTAATTTGCTTCTATCGTGAAAATATGGAGAGCATTCAATTAAGCATTAAAGGAATGAAGTGCGGAGGTTGCGTTAGTACTGTTGAAAAAATATTGAATAATTCTGATGGTATCAAAAATGTTTCTGTGAACTTACTCACAGAAAGTGCATATTTTGAAATTAGCCAAAAGCATGTAGAAATAGAGACAATTCTGGAAAACCTCAATGAAAATGGATTCCCATCAAAAATTTACATAAATGATTTTTCAAAAAAAATTAATAAAGCAGAATTAGAAAAAAAAAAGAAATGGAATAATCAATGGCAAAAACTAACCTTTGCACTACTACTTTTAATTTTTTCAGGTTTAGGTCATCTGGCAGAGGGAAGATATATCAATTTTCCAGTATTAGGTAATATATTTTTTCACGCTTCTTTAGCAACATTAGCTTTATTATTGCCTGGAAGAAAAATAATTATAAATGGATTTAAATCATTTATTAAGAACCATCCAGATATGGATTCTTTAGTAGCTCTTGGAGTAACTAGCGCATATACAACTAGTCTTCTATCCTTGATATTTCCTTCCATAGGTTTTCCTTGTTTTTTTAATGAACCAGTTATGTTATTAGGATTTATATTGATTGGGCGTTTTTTAGAAGAAAGAGCTAGGTATCAAACTAATTCATCCATTGGCGAGTTATTAGATCTTCAACCTGAAATGGCAAATATCTATACAGAAAATAATCAAATAAAGTCAATAAGAATAAACACTTTAAAAGCCGGTCAAGAGATTCAAGTTTTAGCAGGAGACAGAGTACCTGCTGATTGCATTGTTACTCAAGGTAACTCATATATTGATGTCTCTCATATTACTGGAGAATCCAAACCTGTTGAAGTAAAAGAAGGTCAAAATTTATCCTGTGGATCTTTAAACCTAAATTCAACTCTTAGACTAAAAGTGTTAAAGGTGGGAGGAGATTCTTCTTTAGCTAAACTAGTAAGTCTTATTGAGTCCGTTAACTCTAATAAACCTTCCATTCAGAGAATTGCTGACAAAATTGCAGGCAAATTTACTTACTTTGTACTAATATTCGCCACTTTAAGTTTCTTTTTTTGGTGGAAGGGAGCGAAACAAATTTGGCCTGATTTACTAAATCATAGTCATAATCAATTTTTAACAAATTCAGGGCATACACTTCATAGTTCTCTTGGTAGTAATGCTGAAAATTTCCTAAGTTTAGCAATTCAGTTGTCAATTGCTGTTTTAGTAATAGCTTGTCCTTGCGCGTTGGGTTTAGCTACACCAACAGTAATTACTGTCGCATCAGGCAAAGCAGCAAAAAAAGGTGTCTTATTTAAAGGGGGTGACAAAATAGAGATGGCTTCAAAAATTAATCATATTATTTTTGATAAAACAGGTACTCTTACAAAAGGGAAACCTTTCATTGTTGATTATCAAAATAATAATGATCATTCACTTTTATTAAAAATAGCTGCCAGTCTAGAACAAGAAAGCAGACATCCAATTGCGAATGCCTTAATTCAAGAGGCAGAAAAACAGAACTTAAATTTATTCCCAATAAAAAAAATTGTCACCCATACGGGTAGAGGTATTTCAGGAGAACTTGATTCAATTGATGGACTTATCAATATAGGAAACATTGAATGGCTACTAAGCAATGGAATAAATATTGATAGCAATGCAAAAAAAGTCATTCAAAATGAAGATACAGAGGCGAACACTATCATTGGAGTGAGTATTAAAGATAAGTTATTAGGCTTTATCTTGTTAGGAGATTTACTCAGAGAGGACTCAATTAAAACAGTTCAAAATTTGAGAGAAAACAAATTTAAAATCAGTATTTTAAGTGGAGATAGAAAACAAACAGTTTTGGCCTTAGCAAAAAAAATTGGTTGTAAAGAAACGGAAGTAAAATGGGATCTTCTCCCTGAAATGAAACTTAAGACTATACAAAATTTAAAAATCAAAAATAAAGTAGCGATGATTGGAGATGGAATTAATGATGTACCAGCCTTAGCTGCCTCAGACTTAGGGATTGCAGTAGGATCAGGTACTCAAATAGCAAAGGCCAACGCAGATGTAGTATTGATGGGAGATCAACTAGATGGATTACCATATGCTTTAAATCTTGCAAAAAAAACTATAAGAAAAATAAAGCAGAATCTTATATGGGCATTTGGTTACAACTTAATGGCCATACCAATCGCAGCTGGCATTTTGTTCCCTAAATTCGGCATTCTTCTTTCTCCCTCAATAGCAGCATTATTAATGGCTACTAGCTCTATTACAGTTGTAATAAATGCTTTATCTTTGGATTAAATGAAAGGAAAATTTATTGTAATTGAAGGTATTGATGGATGTGGTAAAACCACCCAAATAGATGAACTAACTAAATGGCTTCCTAGTAGTGGTCTGATGAAGAAAGAGTCTAAGTTAATTACCACAAGGGAACCAGGAGGCAGTCTACTAGGCAAAAAACTTAGAGGACTGATTCTTGATACCAATAAAAATAATCAACCTTCATCACTTGCAGAATTATTGCTTTATTCAGCTGATAGAGCTGAACATGTTTCAAAAATTATTTCACCTGCTTTAAATAAAAATAATTGGGTGATTAGTGATAGATTTTCTGATTCCACCCTGGCTTATCAAGGTTATGGAAGAAACATAAATTTAGAAATTATTAAAAATATTGAATCTATTGTGTGTCAAGGAGAATATCCTGATCTAACTTTCTTTTTAGAAATTTCTCCAGAAGAAAGTATCTCTCGAAGAAAAAATCAAATTCCAGATAGAATAGAAGCAGAGGGTATTAAATTTTTAGAAAAAGTAAATGAAGGATTCAAAGTAATTGCTAAAGAAAAAAACTGGAAAGTAATATCTGCTTCACAAAATATTGAAACTATTTCTTATCAAATTAAAGAGACTTTATTAAAAAATTTTTCTACAAATAAATGATCGAGGTTAAAAATAATATTTTAATATTTCATGAAGAAGTCGATACATGCCTTAAAAGCATAATAAAAAACAAATCGTATGCTAATGGTTATATATTCTATGGTGCTGAAGGAGTAGGGAAAAAACAAACTGCTCTTCAATTTATAAAAAAGATATTCGAACAATCTTCCCCTACCAGAAATATAGAAGAGAAAATTACCAACAATAATCATCCTGATTTTCTGATTATCGAACCTAGTTCCTCTTTGGGATCTAAAGGATCAAAAAGTTTAGATCTTAAAAAAACAAAAAGTGGGACTGAGATCATTAAGATTGATCAAATACGGAATATCAAAACTTTTCTTGGTCAAAAATCAATAAACTCAGATAAAAAAATAATTTTAATTATTGATGCCCATCTTCTAAATGAAGCAGCCTCAAATTGCCTTTTAAAAACGTTAGAAGAACCTAGTAATGGAATTTTTATTTTATTAACTTCAAAATTAAACCTTCTGTTAGATACAATTATCTCCAGGTGTCAATTAGTAAGGTTTCGATCCTTATCAACTAAAGAAATAAATACTATCCTAAAAGATTATTTAGATCCCTCTAAATTCAATACTAATACAAAATTAAATTTTGAAGATTTAATAAATTCTGCAAATGGCTCTCCAGGCCAATTATTGAAGAATATTGAAATTTGGAATGAGTTATCAGATGAAATTACAAGTACATTAAATTCTCCAATTAAAAATAGTCTAGAAATATTAGAGGTATCTAAATTAATAACTGAAAAATTAGAAATTTATCAGCAGGTTAATTTAGTAAATTTTATTCAAATTATTTGGTGGAGAAAGACAAAAAACATTAATCTAATAAAAAAACTTGAAAATTTAAAATTTCACTTAAGAAAAAATATTCAACCGAAGTTGGCATGGGAAGTTACTTTCTTAAAAATTGCAATGGAAGATATGTGAATCTAGTCTATTGCAGAATTTATTAAATCAGGATTTCTTGCTTGAATAAATTCTTGTTTAGCAGTTGCAACTTGGGAACCAATAGGTAGCTCAAGACAATATCCCGCTCCATATACAGTTTTTATGTATATGGGCTTACGTGGATCAGGTTCAAGCTTAGTACGTAGATGCCTAATATGAACTCTTATTGTCTCAATATCATCGTCAGGTTCATATCCCCATACTTCTTTAAGAATCAATGCTGGTGAAACGGTTTGACCATGCCTTTGTAAAAGGCAATGAAGTAATTCAAACTCAAGATGAGTTAGTCTAACAGGAGATTCAAACCAAATAGCTTCGAATCTTTCTGGCACAAGAGTAAGAGGGCCGTAGTTTAAAATTTCTTGTTGGTTACTAGAGTTTAATTGTGCTCTATTTGTTCTCCTTAATAATGCTTTTATGCGTACATGCAATTCCTCCAAATCGAAAGGTTTTGTAATGTAATCATCAGCTCCGGAGTTAAAACCGGTTACTTTATCTTTAATGCCACCCAATGCTGTTATCATCAAGATTGGTATATTTGATGTTCTTTCATCTCTTCTAAGTCGCTGGCATAAAGTTAAACCATCAACGCTTGGTAACATTAAATCTAAAAGTATTAAATCTGGTGCATATTGAAGTGCTAACGCTTGCCCTTTAATGCCATCTTCAGCTTTTTGTACATCGAAACCAGAATGTTCTAAATGCTTAGCTACTAAATCACGCATATCACGATCATCTTCAATTAAAAGGATTGAAATTTTCATATTTATAAACTATTAAATAAAAATTAAGTTTTAGTATTATGATTCTCTCAAGAATTTACAAAGATTGCTGAATTAGTGTAAACAATTTTATCAATTAGATTTATCGATTAACTCAATAGCATCAGTGTATTAGAGAGAAATTTCATATTTTTAAAAAGTTTAAATTTCACAATTTCTTCCGATTTTATTAATTTTTTCTTAAGAATTAGAGAAATATTCGAAAAAATTATGGTTAAATTTGAAAATCTTTCAAATTCAAATTGCCAAAAGAAGGTATCTAAATAAAAATTACTCTGTGCTTTTTAGTTCCAAATAGGATTTCAATAACTTTAGAGTTTTTGATTTCTTGAGAGTGTTTAAATTAATTAATTTTGACTATATTAAAAAAAATTTAAAGGGTTTATGAAAAAGAAGTCATTTATCTATTCTGATTTATCTAAAAAACAACTAGAAAAACTTAAAGAATTTTATATCCAAAAAAAAGTTGAATCTATGACTCATCAAGACCTTAAAAAATATGTATTAGAAATTATTTCTCATCAAATAAACGATACTATTGACAAAGAAGAAGAAATGGAAGCATGGAGAGAAATGTCAGATTTTTTTGGAGAGCAATTTGAGCTAGTTATATTAGAGATGCAAACAAAATACATTGACGAGAAAAACATTCTTGAAACAGAAATAGATACTCGCAAACAAAGAATGAATTTACTTGAAAGGAATAATCTAGATCAAGAGAAAAGGGATATGTGGGATGACTAGAATTTTCTGCAAGATGTAATTTGTAGTACATAAAAAAACGTTTTATTCGTTGTATAGATAGATTGATATTTGTTCTATTTACTGTTCTAAATACTATATATAATTTTTAGATTATGTATTCGACCAACCACTTTTTTAAAAAAAAGAGGTCTTAGAAATAAAAAAGTCACCTTTGTTAGGGTGACTTTACATCAATTTTTGAAATATAAGCTCCCCGGGCGGGATTCGAACCTGCGACCAATCGATTAACAGTCGATCGCTCTACCGCTGAGCTACCGAGGAATATAAAATGAATTTAACTCTTTAAAGTGCCCTATGACAAGTAAAAGTTTTAATTATATTGAAATTTTGATGGTTCTCTCCAACTAGATAAAAAACCATTTTTCAGCTCTGCTACTGAATCAGCATAAGTTAATTCTTCATAACGATGAGTAATCCACAAAGCGGATAAAGGTTTTTTATGGTCACTTGTAAGATTTTTAATAGTTTTTAAAACTTTTAATTGACTGGTTTGATCAAGTAAAGCTGTAGGCTCATCCAAAAGAATAAAATTTCTATTACTAATAAGAGCGCATGCAATTGTTAAGCGTTGTTTTTGTCCACCGCTTAAAGTATGAATAGGCCTTTTTTCAAAACCAGTCATTCCTACCTGATCAAGCACATATTCAATTTTCTTATTTATTTCATTTTGACTTATATTTTGATTAATATTAATCAGAAGTTCACTCCTGCAATTTGGCATCAATATTTGATGATCAGGGTTTTGAAAGACCATGCCAATATTTGCTTTAGAATCGATTATTCCATTTTTGGGTTTAATTATTCCATTAATTAATTTTAAAAGAGTACTTTTTCCACTACCGTTTTTACCTACGATCATCCAAAATCCAGGTTTTTTTATAGAGAAGTTACATTTAAAAATTAAATTTTCTTTTTTTTCAGGATATGAAAAAGAAACATCTTTTAATTGAATATGAGGTATTTCATTTTCAAGAGAATCTCGCATTAATTCTGTCAATCTATGTTGAGAGAGAATCCTGGTCTTTTAGCTCCTCCAGCTACTGAAGATTTTTCATATATCTGAACAGAAATGATTTCTTTAGCTTTGACAGCAATTAATTTATCTTGCACTTTGTCACATTTTAATTCTATCAAATTTGAGGATTCTAGACTTTCATTCATAGAACTTTTTATTTCATCAAAAATTCGTTTAGCATCATCAAATTCTTTCTTCTGAATTGAAAGTGGGAAAGGTGAATATCTCAGACTTAGTTCCAGCGAATACATAATCTTTATAAAAACTACCTTTTTATAATAGTAAATATTTTTACGCTAAAAGTTATTTTAAATTAAATTCTTTTGAGAAAATTATATAAAAGATCTGCAAATACAATTATTATGTATATAGGAGATTTTATTTTGCAATTTAAAAAATCATTTCATGGAAATAGCAAATGATATAACTTCTCTAGTTGGAAATACACCGTTAGTTAAATTAAATCGAATCAGAAATTATTTTAATTGTTATCCAGAAATAATAGCCAAACTAGAAAGTTTTAATCCATCAGCATCCGTTAAGGATCGCATTGCTTATTCAATGTTATGTAAGGCTGAAGAAGAAGGATTGATAACACCAGACAAAACAACGTTAATTGAAGCGACAAGTGGCAATACTGGCATCGCATTAGCAATGGTTGCTGCAGCAAAAGGCTATAAATTGATATTAACTATGCCGGATACGATGAGTATTGAAAGAAGAGCAATGTTGAGAGCATATGGAGCTGAATTACAGCTAACCCCTGGGCAAGAAGGGATGAAAGGAGCCTTAGATTTAGCTAATGAGTTGTCTTCAAGCATTGTAAATAGCTATCAATTTAATCAATTTGAAAACTTTGCTAATCCAGATATTCATGAAAGAACAACAGCTCAAGAAATATGGGCCCAATCCAATAACAATTTAGATGGACTTGTTACGGGAGTAGGCACAGGAGGAACAATTACTGGTTGCGCACGTTTTTTGAAAAAAGTTAATCCAAAATGCAAAATTTATGCAGTAGAGCCCAAAAAAAGTGCTGTTATTTCTGGAGAAAAAGCAGGATCTCATTCTATTCAAGGAATAGGAGCAGGTTTCGTACCTAAAGTACTGAATACTAAATTAATTGATGAAATTATAAAAATAGATGACGATGAAGCATTTTATTATGGTCGTTTATTAGCTCGATTGGAAGGTCTTTTATCTGGCATCAGCAGCGGAGCAGCTCTAGCAGCAACTATAAAAATTGGTGAAAGGAAAGAATTAATGAATAAAAGATTGATAGTTATTCTTCCAAGTTTTGGTGAAAGATATTTATCAACAGCAATGTTTGAATCGAATACCTCAATTCAAGCCAGAAAAGATGGTTATCTTTAATCCGTAATTTATAAAATGGAAAAAAATTTATATGAAGAATTAGGCCTCAAAAAAAATGCAACCAGCAGTGAAATTAAATCTTCATATCGTGCTTTAGTTAAGCAACATCATCCAGATGCAGGCGGGGAAAAAGAAAGATTTCTTGCAATACAAAATGCCTGGGAGACTCTAAATGACCCTATCAAAAAAGAACAATATGATAAAAATTTTTTCTCTTCCAGTTCATCATTTGATTCATTAAATGAAAATTGGGAAGGTAAATTTAATTCAAAAAAATATAATTCGTCAATTAAAGACAAAGAAGTAGAAACATGGATAAAAGAAATCTTCATTCCGATCAACAGATCACTCAATCAAATAATTAAACCCTTGAACAACGAAATAAAAGAACTTTCTGCGGATCCATATGATGACCAACTTATGGAAAATTTTTGCAACTATATAAGTCTTTCACAAAAGAAAATAGAAAAAGTTGAAAAAATTTATAACAAAAAAATAGTTCCAAAATCTATTTCAGCTTTAGGTCTCGATCTTTATCATTGTTTTTCACAAGTTAAAGATGCACTATCAGAATTTGATAGATATACACAAGGATACGTGGATAATTACTTATTTGATGGTAAAGAAATGATTAAAGAAGCAAAAAGAATCCAATCAAAAATGTCTATAGAGAAAAAAAATAAAAACTTTTAGATATAAGAATTTATTGAATATATTCTTCAAGTTGATCTAATTTTAACCAAACGTCTGGGACGGGCCTGCGCCATCGAATCTGAGCATATTCTTCTTTAACTGAAAGAATCTCTCCAGGACCTTCAAAGACATAATTAGGTAAATCATCATCACTGGCTAGCGCCTCGATACTTTTTACATATTTATCTCTATCTACAAAAACTAAACTTCCTTTCTTGAGAGGTTTCTTTTGAATAGATTCTGTCATGATCTAAGTCAACAAAGTTATTTGAAGTTATTATACAAAAACTTGTTTGATAAATATCTAAAAAAATTGATAACTGAATAATAATTACAAACGTCTAAAAAATTTAATAGCCTTAAATGATAAATATCTATAAAAAATGCGTCTTTTACTCCTTGGCTGCACTGGATTTGTTGGTAAAGAATTAGTGCCAACACTAGTAAATGAAAATCACGAGTTATATATCGTTAGTAGAAAACCCATAACTAAATTAAAGCTTGATTTAGATTTCAAAAAATTTAAATTTATTCAATTAGATTTATCAAAAGAACAAAACTGGAATAACCAAAATCTTCTAAATATTTTAAAAGAGATAGATGGAATTATTAATTTAATGGGAGAACCCATAGCAGAAAAAAAATGGACTTCTGCACAAAAACAAGAGATTGAAAAAAGTCGCATTAACACAACGAAATTTATGATGAAGACTCTTAAAAATTTCAAAATCAACCCAAAAGTGATTATAAATGGATCAGCAATAGGTTATTACGGCACAAGTTTATCTAGTGAATTCACTGAAAATAGTATTGGAGGGAATGACTTTTTAGCTAATCTTTGCAAAAAATGGGAAGCAGTTGCAGCTGAAAAACCATTTTTCTCAAGGTTGGTTATTTTTCGAATTGGAATTGTTCTAGAAACAGATGGAGGAGCATTAGGAAAAATGCTACCTATATTTAAAGTTGGATTAGGTGGACCAATTGGGGATGGTAAGCAATGGATGAGCTGGATTCATAGAAGTGATTTATGTGCATTAATTACTCAAGCATTAATTGATAAAAAATATTCAGGAGTATTTAATGCAGTTGCGCCAAATCCAGTATTAATGCAAGACTTTTCTCAGATTTTAGGCAAATGTCTTAATAGACCTAATTTACTTCCTGTGCCTGGAGCAGTTTTAAAAATATTGTTAGGAGATGGAGCAAAAGTTGTATTAGAAGGACAAAAAGTAATCAGCAGCAAACTCAAAAATTATAGTTTTAGATATCCTCTTCTTGAGAAAGCAATTTACGCCTCCACCAAGAATTAATTCCATTTACTAAAGCACCAATAATAAGAATTGTTATTAATGGGACTATAAGAGGATTCCAAACTATCTGAATAAAATTAACAAAAATAAATATCCCATTTAATTGCATGATGATTGCAAAAATAAAAAATATTGCAAAAAAAATTACTGTAAATAAGTTTATTAACAATAAATTATCGACAATTTGTTTTAAGTTATTTTGATTATTTTCACTAGTCATTTTTAATGAGAAAATTCTTGAGAATTTAGAATTCCAACCATTTTTTAACCTTGATTAACTCAGGCCAATCTGGATATCTAATTAATCCATCTTCAACAGATTCTTTCAACTCACTCTTCACTTCTGGCATCATCATAGACATTTTTTTTATTAACTCAATATGATCCCTAACACCTTTATTATTGGTAGCCAAAAGAGCTAAAGACAAATTCATTCTTGCTTGTGGATCTTGCTGATTTAATCGAACAGCTTGTCTGGCAGCTGCCAAAGCTTCTTCATTATTTTTCAAAAGTAATTGAAGCCATGATAAACAAGTCCAGGCAGCAAAATGATTTGGAATTTGCTGTATAATTTTTTGAAAATCTTGAACGATTGGAATTAAATCTTGCCCTGCTTTATATCTTGATAGAGCTGCATTAAAATCCTCTTCGATGGGATTAATTTCGTTATTCATTATTTATTAAACTGCAAAGGAGCTTCCACAACCACAAGTTTGTGAAGCATTGGGATTTACAAAATTAAAGCCGCCTCCAATTAATTCCTTACTAAAATCTAATTGCATTCCATAAATATATAAGAGACTTTTAGGATCACAAACTACTTTAAAGCTTTGATCAGCTTTTAATGAATAATCATAAATTTTATCATCGGGATTTATTTCATTAATTCCTATAAAATCCATCGTATAACTCATCCCACTACAACCGCCTGATCTTACACCTACCCTTAGTGCTTTTTTATCACTTTGGCCCTTCAATAAATTTGAAATTTGTTCTATAGCATCACTTGTAATTAAGATACCTTTGCCATCGTCAGAATTTTTAATTTCCTGTTTAACTTCTACATTTTCCATAAACAAAGGATTTCTACTATTTATAATATAAAAACTTAATCGACAGGATGCATAGAACAAACAATATCCAAACTTGATTTGTTATAATTTTAAGAAAAAGTGAAAATTGCAATAGTTGGTTCTGGATTAGCTGGTCTTACAGCTGCTGTAAATTTAGTTGATGAAGGCCACGAAGTAGATATTTACGAGAGCAGGTCTTTTTGGGGAGGTAAAGTCGGAAGTTGGGAAGATAAGGATGGCAACCACATAGAGATGGGATTACATGTATTTTTTTACAATTATGCAAATCTCTTTAAATTAATGAAAAAAGTTGGAGCTCTAGACAATCTACTACCTAAAGATCATACTCATCTATTTATCAATAATGGTGGCAATTTAAAATCTTTAGACTTCAGATTCCCTTTAGGTGCTCCATTTAATGGACTAAAAGCTTTTTTTACCACCGAACAACTTACTTGGGTAGACAAGTTAAGAAATGCCTTAGCTTTAGGGACAAGTCCAATTGTTAGAGGATTGATAGACTATGAAGGCGCAATGAAAATAATTAGAGATTTAGATAAAATTAGTTTTAAAGAGTGGTTTTTAAACCATGGTGGAAGTGAAAAAAGCTTAGAAAGAATGTGGGATCCCATCGCATATGCTTTAGGTTTTATTAATTGCAAAGATATTTCAGCAAGATGTATGCTAACTATCTTCATGATGTTTGCCTCAAAAACAGAAGCCTCAAAACTAAATCTCTTAAAAGGTTCTCCTCATAAGTGGTTAACTCAACCTATTGTCGACTACATCACAAACAAAGGGGCAAAAATTCATCTTAATCATAAGGTTGAAGAAATCATATATGACAAAGAATCTTCCTCTTATTCAGTTAATCAATTAAAAATATCTTCTCCTGAAGGACTTAAGGCAGTATTTGCTGATAAATTTCTTGCTGCCTGTGATGTTCCTGGCATAAAAAAAATAATTCCAAAAGAATGGTATAAATTTAAAGAATTTGAAGGTTTAAAAAAACTTCGAGCAGTCGCTGTTGCCACAATCCAATTAAGATACGACGGTTGGGTTACCGAATTACAAAAAGAAAATACCGTAAACACACCAACTGGACTAGATAACCTTCTTTATTCTGCAGATGCTTCTTTCAGTTGTTTTGCTGATTTAGCTCTAGCCAGTCCAGTAGATTACAGGAAAAAAGATATGGGATCACTTCTACAATGTGTTTTAACTCCCGGCGATAGATGGATGGGAAGATCTACAGAAAGGATTACAAAAGAAATAGATAAAGAGGTGCGCCGTCTCTTCCCATCATCAAAAAACCTTAAATTACTTTGGAGTAACGTAGTACAAATTCCACAATCACTCTATAGAGAATCTCCCGGCATGGAACCTTTCAGACCCGATCAAAAAACATCTATACCTAATTTCTTCATGGCTGGTAGTTACACAAAACAAGATTACATAGACTCTATGGAGGGAGCTACAATGAGTGGTCATTTAGCTGCTGCTGCAATTTTAGAGAAGAAAGCAGAATTAGCAAAAAATCTTGCAGTAAGTTAATTTATGGGTACTTGGCTAAAACATGACGTAATAACCGTTGTTAATGCACCTCTTGAAAATGTATGGAATACATGGAGCGATTTAGACTCAATGTCACTTTGGATGAGCTGGATTGAATCTGTAAAAACAGTTGATGAAGAAACTAGTACATTACCAGATTTAACAGAGTGGACTCTGGCTGCAAATGGCTTTAGGTTTAAATGGAAAGCTCAAATTACAGAAAGGATCGAAAAAAGCAAACTTAAATGGAAATCAATAGGAGGTTTACCAACTGAGGGATCAGTAGTTTTTCAAAGTAAAAGTGATCAAATCACAACCGTAAATTTAGCCATAACTTATGAGCTACCTAAAATGATTGCTCGGTTTATGGAAGAGAATATATTAGGAAAAATGGTTACAAATGAATTACAGGCCAATATTGATAGATTCAAAGATTTAGTTGAAAAGAACTATACAAAAGATCTTTCTAATTAAAAATATTAATTGCTGTATCTAGTAGTCCTTCAAAAGTATATTTTTGTGCCTGACCATCAACTCTTCCAAAAATCTTGTTACATACTTTTGTTGTCTGAGGACCAATAGTTAATAACTTAATTTCATCACAATATCCTAACCATTCTTTACCCAGTTTTTTTTCTAGTAACAAAGCAGAATTTGATACGGTTTTACCGCTTGAGAAAATTATTGCATCGACTTTTCGATTAGAAATAATGTCAATTGTTTCTTCTGGAATTGAGTCAGGGCATCTAGTTTCATATGCAGCAACCTCAAATACACGGGAACCAGCCTTTCTAAATTGATCTGCAATTAGATCCCTACCACCTGTTTGGACTCTTGGTACAAAGACTCTAAGTCCATAACCAGATACGGGGAAATTATCAATTAAACTCTCAGCAACAAATTCTGGAGGTATGAAATCAGCCTTAATCCCAAAATTATCAAGAGTTTTTGAAGTTTTTTCTCCGACTACAGCGATTTTTGTTTTCTTAGAACACTCTTTTAATGAACTATTAAAGTATCTAAGTCTTTTATCCACAAATTTAATCCCATTACTACTGGAAAAAATAATCCAATGAAAATCATTTATTTGATCTAATGCTTCGTCAAGAGGTTTCAAATCATCAGGATCACCAATACTTATTGCAGGCAAATCAAATACATTAGCGCCCTTGCTTATGAATATCTTTTTTATATCCAATATCCCTTCTTTTGATCGAGTAATAATTATATTTCTTTGATCAAGGGGAAGATCAACTTTTGGCATCCTTGTCCTCAAAATTATTAGTTTGATTTTTACTTTTTAATTCATCGAGAAGTTTCAAGACTGATAATCCTTTATCAAGAACAACATCGTCTTTAAAAATTATCTCTGGAACTCTTCTCATCTCAATTCTTTTTCCTAAACTATGCCTTATAGAGCTTTTAGCAGTATTTAAGTTTTCCACAATCTCTTTCCTTACTTTCTCTTCAGCAGTTGAACTTATATAAATTTTACAGTGTTGCAAATCACCTGATAAATCAATCTTAGAAATATTGACGAAATGATCTCTAATAAGATCATTTTCTAAATCATTCTGCAAAATAAGGGTTATTTCTTTCTTCAAAAGAGAAGAAACTTTTGCAAGACGGTAATTATTTGGCATTATGGTTGTAAATTTATTGGGTTTGTCATCGCTTGCAAGACAAAATAAACAGTTATGAAAGCACTTAAGACAGAAGATATCAAACCTACTATTGTGAGTGGATTTGATCTATTCTTGAATAAAGGTTCAAGCAAAGCAACAAGTCCCCCAACAATGATAGAAATCAAATACTTTGGATATCTCGCAACATTAGAGAAAAATTCGCCCATCAGCTCCACAAATAGATTACTTTTTTAGCTAAGTTTTAACAAACATTAAACAGCATGATTACATTATATCAATTTAGGCATAGTGCTTTTTGTTTAAAAACAAGAATGGCTCTTCATGCAAAAAAACTACAATATCGAGTTGAAGAAGTAACACCTGGAATTGGCCAATTTGAAATCTTTAAATTATCAGGTCAAAAACAAGTACCTGTAATAGTTGATAGTAATGATCAAGTTATTAATGACTCTTCAACTATTTGCGTATATTTAGATAAGAAAAATGAAAACAACCCACTCTTTCCGGAGGATCCAATATTATTTGCACAATGCAAACTAATTGAAGACTGGGCAGATACTACAATGGCTACAACTTGTAGAAAAGCTTTAATTAAATCTGCAATAGAAAATCCACAGCTAAGAACTGCATTACTTCCAGATGAAATACCTTCTTCAGTTAAAAGTATTGTTGATAAATTACCTTTTAAAAATCTTAGTAAAATTTCTAATGTAGTTTTGTCTTCTAAAGATAATTTAGAACTCCAAAAATTACTGGAAGCTTTATCAAAATCCTTGATCAACAAGAAATATTTAGTTGGAGATAGTTTATCAATTGCAGATATTTCAATTGCTGCTCAATTATCCCTTCTTAAATTTCCAAAGTCTGCAGGACCAATTCTTTCAGGAGAAGGAAGCCAAGAATACATAAACAACCCTTACTTAGAAAATCTTTTCATTTGGAGGAACAACTTAGAAGAATATCTTTTTAGTGCTAACTCTCAATAAATTCAAACTTCAATTTATATTTATTTGTTTTTATAGCATGAATAGAAGAATCACCAACTTTTGAACCATAAGAAGCAACATATTGCACTCCACAAATTGATGGTTTGATTGAATTATCAACTTCCAATATTTCTTCGGAACATTTTTGAAATTTACTAATGGTCTCTACCTGATTAATCCTTGAAACACCTGGCTTATGTGCTGTTTGTATAACTAGCTCATCTGCGAAAAAAATATCTTCATCTTTAATCTGATTTCTCCCTATAATTCTTGAATCGATATAAAAATCATCTTTTAAATAGGTAATTTGATTATTAATAGATTGAGGGTCATTTACAACCTTGATTAAGGTTTCACCAAATATTGCTTTTCCAATAGATTCAGAATTTTTTGCACGATTACCAACAATTAAATCTGAATCATTTTTAAAAAAATTTACTTTATAAACAACTGGCTCTTCTGAATCATTAACTATATCTTGAGAAGTAACAAGCCAATTCCCCTCGAACCATTTAGGATAAATTAAATCCTTAGAAGTATCCGATAATTTAAAATTTGGCAAATATAATTCTGGCCATTGATTTACACGATTCTCCAAAAACTCGCGTAAATTAGAATCTACCAGAGCAAAAGAACTTTCTAAAAAAATTCCTTGAAAAATCAAGCAAAGAATTAATCCAAGAAGAATTTTCATTATGTCAAATCCACTAATAAGAGCATCAGACCATTATGTATTATTAGAGCCAGATTCAAAAGAAAAAATTGTATCAAAGCAAGAAGCAATTTTATGGTTAAAGAATTGGCTTAGTAAGACAGAAACACAAACAATATATCAAAATATTGAAGATCCTGATCAGGAATTTTTTGAAGAATTATTGGAAAGCACTTATGAATTAGAAATAAAATTAGGATACGTTATCAAATGGTTTGCAGTAAGAATTGAACCAGATTAACTAATTATTTCTTTATGAATTGCATTAATTATTTTCATAGCAACTTCTTCAATATTTTCTTTTTTTACTTGAATTCTTAAATCTGCTTGAGAATACAAATTTTCTCTAGATTGAAAAATGCTCATATATAAATCTTTTAGATTCTTTCCCTGAAGAAGTGGCCTATTTTCAATTTCATTTTTCAATCTTTCAATTGCTATATCTTTATCGAGATCTATCCAAGCAATTATTCCCTGTCTTAAGATTCCCCAGTTTTCCGATTTGGTAACTATTCCTCCCCCAGTTGAGATTACTAATGAAGGAATTTTGATAGTTTCTTGAAGACAGTTTGCTTCTAATTCACGGAAATTATCTTCTCCTTCATCATTAAAAATTTGATTGATAGATTTTTTTGCCACCTTCTCTATTAATGAATCTAAATCAATGTATCTATACTTCAATAATTCAGCCAGCTTCAAACCAGTTTGTGACTTACCAGAACCCATCATTCCTATTAAAAATATGCTTCTGCCCTTAATAGTATGAAGTGTTTTTTCGATAATGGATTGTTCCATAAAGACAAAAGCGTATTTAAAACCTTAAGATAGTATTATCGCAGACAGGTATGACTTCTACACAATCCAAACCATTACATGGAAAAGGACGTGAATGCGTCATAACTCGACGTGCCTGCTTTAGTTCTAGTCACCGTTATTGGCTTCCTGAAAAAAGCCCAGAAGAAAATTTATCTCTTTTTGGAAAGTGCAGTATTGCACCAGGACATGGTCATAATTATGAGCTTATTGTTTCAATGGGAGGAGAACTAGACTCTGATGGAATGGTACTTAATCTCTCTGATGTAAAACACTCTATTAAAGATAAGGTTACTGGACAATTAGATTTTCGTTTCTTAAATGATGTCTGGCCTGAATTTAATGTTGATAACCAAGAGGGTATACTTCCTACAACTGAAGCATTAGTAAAGGTCATTTGGCATCGTCTAAAGGATGATTTACCTCTTACAAGTCTAAGACTTTATGAAAACCCAAATTTATGGGCAGATTATTTTGGAAAAAACATGGAAGCATTTTTAACAGTACAAACTCATTTTGCAGCAGCTCATAGACTTGCAAAAGAAGAGATATCCTTTGATGAAAATAAAAAAATCTATGGGAAATGTGCCAGAGTTAATGGACATGGTCATAATTATCTTGTCGATATAACTGTAAAAGGAGACATTGATAAAAGAACAGGAATGGTTTGCGACTTATCTGCCCTCCAAGAGATAATTAATGATTTAGTTGTTGAGCAACTAGATCATACTTTTCTTAATAAAGACATCGAATTTTTCCATAATTGTGTTCCAACTGCTGAAAATATAGCTTTATATATTTCTGATATTCTTAAAAAACCAATACATCAACTTGGTGCAACATTACACAAAATAAGACTCCAAGAGAGCCCAAATAATGCTGCAGAAATTTATGTTGATCAAAAGTTAACCAATTCATTAAAATTGAAATTTGAAAATAATTTAGTAACACAAACTTGAGTATCCCAAGAGTAATAATTGTTATAGCATCAAGTCTTGATGGTAGAATTGCATTTCCTGAAGGTGGAGAATCTCATCTTGGAAGCGATGAAGATAAAAAAATATTAAATCAAAACTTATCAATGGTTGACGCCACCATTTTTGGTTTAGGTACTTTAATAGCTCATCAATCAACTTACCTAGTTAAAAATCTCAATGATAATGACGAAGTAAATATATCAAAAAGACAACCAATTTCTATAGTTGCTTCAAATAGCAAAAAATTTAACAGTAATTGGAAATACTTTCGTCAACCAATTAGAAGATGGCTAATAAGCTCAAGTAAAGTTGATAATTCGTCGAATAATGAATTCGAAAAAGAACTCTTTTTCGAAGATTCATGGGGAAAAACTTTAATTTCACTCAAAAAACAAGGGATAAATGATTTAGCTCTTTTAGGTGGTGCAAAACTTATAAATTCATTTATAAAAGAGGATCTAATAACAGATATAAAAATTACAATAATTCCACGAATCATTGGAGGTAGATATACATGGATCCCTCCAGAACAAACAAATGCGATTTTTAATCTCGAAAGACGATGGGAAATAAAATCAATTAAAAATTTAATGAATAATGAAATCAATATTCATTACAAAAAAATTTAAAATAGATTCAATAATAAATGAAACAACCAATACATAAAGTTGAAGTCAAATTATCAATTAAGGAAATCTCCAAGGAGATATGGAATGAATTAGCAAATGAAATTAATAACCCATTTTATGAATGGACTTGGATTAAAAACCTTGAGATATCAAAAAGTGTTTCAAGAGAAACTGGTTGGCAGCCACTATATTTTGTTGCTTTTAAAAATGAAGAGATATATGGAATTGCCCCACTTTTTTTAAAAAATCATAGTTATGGAGAATTCATTTTTGACCAATCATTTGCAAGATTGGCTCAAGAGCTGAATTTAAATTATTACCCTAAATTAATTGGAATGAGTCCTTATAGTCCTGTAAATGGATATCAATTTCTTTATAAAAAAAATAAAGACAAGAAAGAAATTACAAATTTACTTATCAACCACATCGAAAGCTTTGCGATTACAAACAAAATTCTAAGTTGTAATTTTTTATATATTGATGAAAGTTGGGGCAACCATCTTAAATCATTGGGGTACCATGAATGGATAAATTCCAGCAGTGAATGGAGGAGTAATGGAGAAAAAACATTTAATGATTTTCTTTCTAGATTTAACTCTAATCAGAGAAAAAATATAAAAAAAGAGAGGAAATCAATTACTAAACAAGATATAAAAGTAGAAATTTTTAATGAAGATGATATCAACCAAGAAATCCTCAAAAAAATGCATAATTTTTATGAACAGCATTGTTCGAGGTGGGGAGTTTGGGGAAGTAAATATCTAACATCTACATTTTTCGAAACACTGGTTGATAATAAAAAAAATATTTTACTTTTTAGTGCATCAAAACATGATTCAAATGAAATTTTTGCTATGTCGATGTGCGTTAAAAATCAAAATAACTTATGGGGTAGATATTGGGGTAGTCAAGAAGAAATATCTAATTTACATTTTGAATTATGCTATTACCAGCCAATTGAATGGGCAATAAAAAATAGTATCCATTTGTTTGATCCTGGAGCAGGTGGTAAACATAAAAGACGGAGGGGGTTTTTTGCAAAAAGCACCATTAGCTTGCATAAGTGGTTTGACAAAAATATGGAAAATATAATTAGTCCTTGGCTAAATGAAATGAATAAACAAACCGAGATGGAAATTAATTTTGAAAATAAATCTATACCCTTTAAATAAAAAATTATTCGGCTTTACCAAAGATTATATTAGTAATATAGTTTGAAATTAAATTACCAAAATGGATTCAAGTCAAAGTTTAGATGAAAAAATAAAGATTGATAATAGTCTGTCCCACCGATATATAGACTTAGATCCAAACGGTTACTTCATTATAAAAGTAGATTTAGAAGAAAATAAAATAATTTTAGAGCACTTTCTAAATAATATTAATGATGACGGATATGCGCTTGACCCAGAAACAAATGAACCAATTAAATGCGACTCTCAAAATAAAAGAGTTTGTAATGAAGTTTTTAAAGGAATTAGTGCGAAACAACTTGGAATATTGATCACTGAAGAAAGAAATGACTTAATAACAAGATTCGATCATGCTCTATATTTAGGCCGGGAACTACAAAAAGCAGAAGAATGTTTATACAAAAAATTACCATATATCCAAGATTAAGAAATTAAACGAAAAAATCTAATCTTTTCATCTGATGTTAAATTAAATAAAAATAAAAAAAATTAATGAACATCATTTTCTATTTTGCATTTATTGGTTTTGGTTTTGGAGCTGCTTTCGCATTAGATAAGCTATTAAGAGCAGTTAAATTAATTTAAAAAACTACAAAATTTTAATAGTCTCTCCATATAAATCATATTCATCCGCAAAAGAAATATTTGCTTCAACAAATTTGCCAATATAATTTTTCAAGTCAATTTTCTCTTTAACAGATAAAATTACAGTTCCGTCAATTTCAGGCGCGAAATTGTAGGACCGACCAATTAATTCGTTATTATCTGATATTTGTTCTACCAAAATCTTCATTTTTGAACCAACATATGTCTGATTTTTTTCTTTAGAGATATTTTGTTGAACTGAAATAACGTTATCTTTTCTTGCCTCTGAAACCTCTGGAGATACTTTATTTGGCAAATGAAAAGCTGCAGTTCCTTCCTCAGGTGAAAAAATAAAAACTCCAACATGATCAAATTTGTGCCTATCCAAAAATTCGAGAAGATGTTCAAAATGTTCTTTTTTTTCTCCCGGGAAACCAACAATGAGACTAGTTCTTAATACAGCAGATGGAATTTCTTCTCTAATTTTTTCCAAAATTGATTTATTCAAAGAAGCTTGCCAAGGTCTATTCATACTCTTCAAAACATCTGGATGACTATGCTGAAGCGGCAAATCAAAGTAAGGCACAATAT
The DNA here is from genome assembly GCF_000759885.1 of Prochlorococcus marinus str. GP2. Classification (NCBI taxonomy): domain Bacteria; kingdom Bacillati; phylum Cyanobacteriota; class Cyanophyceae; order Synechococcales; family Prochlorococcaceae; genus Prochlorococcus; species Prochlorococcus marinus. Next base: position 96,551 of record NZ_JNAH01000003.1, on the reverse strand, counting down.
TCTTTGAATCTTTGAAAGCTCTAATAACTTCATCAGTTAAACCTGTTGGATAAGCATAATGTATCCTTATCCAAGGAATTGAAACTTTAGAAAGCTCATTCAAAAGTTTGGCTAATGATGGTTTTCCATAAATATCCTGACCATAATTAGTTGTTATTTGACTAATTAAAATGATTTCTTGAATACCCTTTTTTGCAAGACTTTTGGCTTCTGAAACTATAGATTCTATTGTTCTACTTCTTTGAGGTCCTCTCAACTTAGGAATAATACAAAAAGCGCAATTATAGTTGCAGCCTTCAGCAATACGAAGATAAGCAACAAATTTGTTTTTATCTACAAAACGAGGCATTTCCTCATCTGCAATAAATTCAGGTATTCTTGAAACTTCATTAACGATTTCCCCTTTTTCTACTCTGTCTAAAACCTTGGCTATCTTTTGATAATCTCCTGTTCCAACCAAACCTTTTATTTCAGGAATTTCTTTTATAAGCTCATCTTTAAAATGCTGAGCCATACAGCCTGCAACTATTACTTTCTTTCCTTGATTTGTATATTCTAGAATTTTTCTAATAGATTCTTCTCTAGCTGTTTCAATAAAACTGCAAGTATTTACAACAACGACATTTGCATCATGTATATTGCTGTCAACTTTATAACCCTCTTTATCTAATAAGCCTTGCATATGTTCAGTATCAACAAGATTTTTCTCACATCCAACATGACTGAATGCAATCTTAGATAGTTTTTTTTCTTTTAAATTGAGACTATTTTGCTTCACAACTTGAAAAATAAAAATTAAAAGATTTAAACAGCATTTCGTATATAACTCTCATGCCAAGATAATATTAGGATAGATAATGTAAATATCAAACTTTGATTTTATATGGCGCTTAAGACTTTAAACAGAAGAAATAAAAAAGATTTGAAATGGCCAAAAATCATAATCGCAATTCTTAGCACTATAGGCTTAGTTGACACTGGTTCGATTACTTTAAAAAACTGGGGATTATTTACTTCGCTTTCATGCCCAGGGATAAAAAATGGTTGTGAAACAGTTTTAAATAGTCCTTGGGGAACTTTATTTGAAAATAATCAAGTTAATATACCTCTCTCATTAGCTGGATTCATAACATATTTATCAATAATAATTATCACAATAATACTCTCGCTTAATTTAATTTCCCCAAAAGAAAAACTAAATAAGTTTTTATGGTGGTTAGTATTTCTAATTTCTTGTGCGTCATCAACATTTAGCTTTTTATTGATAAATATAATGTTTTTTAAGATTCAAGCATATTGCTTTTTTTGTATACTTTCAGCAATTTTATCGTTTTCTATCTTTATAATTTCTATGATTGGAGCAAAGTTCGAAAGTAGAGAACCTATGATTTTTAGAGGTTTCATTGTAGCCATTAGTGTTCTACTGGGAGGACTAATTTGGTCAACAAACGTTGACCCCTCAAATGCTATTGATGTTGCAAACCCCATTGAAAATGTATCGCCAATAATTACCACTTCAAGCTCGCCCCAGAAGGTAAAGTTTGCAAAATTTCTAAATGAAAGCAATATTGTTATGTATAGTGCATACTGGTGCCCGCATTGCCACGATCAGAAACAATTATTTGGTAGGGAAGCAGTTAAAGAATTAAAAGTAGTTGAATGTGCTAAAGATGGTAAAGATAATGAGTATGAGCTATGCCAAACGAAAGGAATCAGTGGATTTCCTTCTTGGGAAATAAATGGAGAAATTATTAGTGGTACTCGTGACTTAAATGAATTAGCAACAAAAACTAACTATCCTGGAGATCTTAATTTTTAATAAATCTTTTTTGAATTTTTTGATCTAACTGTTGTCTAGTATGGCATTCCCAATTTTTATCTTTTTCAGGGAAATCATCTCTATAATGACCTCCTCTACTTTCTTCTCTATATAGACAAGCTTTTAATAAAGTTATGGTGGTTATTTGTCTATTCTTTAAATCAAGTAAAAGATTTAATGCCCTCCTATTGCGTTCACTAAGTTTTATTTTTTGATCAAATTTTATTTTTTCAAGACTATTTAGTAAATCATTTTTATTTAATTTATCTATATCATTTTGAATGTAATTTAAAAATTTCCTCATATTTACCTTATTTCGAGATACACCTAAATTTAACCAACATAGTCTTCTTAGTTCATCAATTTTTTCAGCGATTATAGAAATTTGATCTTCTTTAGGATCTTCAATATCAAACTCTTGAAATGATCTATCAAATTTTTCAAATTTAGAAAGGTCATTCAAAACAATTGAAGACATTTTTCTTGCGAAAACAAGACACTCCATCAGTGAATTACTTGCAAGCCTATTAGCACCATGCACACCTGTAGAAGCAACTTCTCCAACTGCATATAATCCTTTTCTTGTTGAAGATGCATTTAGATCAGTTTTAACACCTCCCATCCAATAATGAGCTGCAGGGGCTACAGGAATAACCTCATTTAAAGGGTTAACGCCATAATCCTGACATCTACTTAAGATCGTGGGAAAGCGCTCTACAATTTTTTCTGGGTCAATATACCTAAGATCTAAGCCAACATGGTCTACATTATTATCATGCATATTTTTCATAATTGCTCTACTTACCTGATCTCTAGTAGCTAGATCACGATTTTCGAGATTTTTAACTGGACTTTCACCATTTTTATCAACTAAAATCGCTCCTTCTCCTCTAAGTGCCTCAGATATTAAGAAGCAAGGTGCACCATAAAATTTTAAAGCGGTTGGATGAAATTGAACAAACTCTAAATCTTCGATAGCAGCTCCTGCTTTCCATGCAAGAGCAATGCCCTCACCAGAGGATTGAGGAGGATTTGTTGTATTTGTAAATAAGTGCCCACCCCCACCTGTAGCCAACACAACGGCTCTAGATTTAATCCAATATAAATTTGCTCCATCAAGAACCTGTACTCCTCTACATTCTTTATTTTCAATGAGAAGTTCAGTAACTCTTACACCCCTGCAGTGAAGAATATTGTTTTGATTCTCAATATGATCTTCTAGAACTTCAACTAATGCTCTTCCTGTACGATCTTTAACATGTAAGACTCTTCTTCGTGAATGGGCTGCTTCCAAGGTAGTAGAAAGTTGATCAGAACTTTGATCAAAAATCATACCTAAATTCTGCAACCTTTCTACACAACCTGGAGCTTCTTTAACCAGCATTTCTACAGCTTGAAAATCACATAGTCCATCTCCTGCTTTTAAAGTATCTTCAGCATGCAGATCAAATGAATCATCTTGCCTAACAACAGATGCAATTCCTCCTTGAGCCCATCTACTGGAAGATATCTTACTAGTATTTCTATTTAAAAGAAGCACATTTAAATTTGCGGGTAATTCAAGACAAGTCATAAGGCCGGCAGCTCCAGCGCCTACAACGATTACATCCCAATTATTTATTGGAATCTGTTCTTGCGAAAATGGAGGCCTTAACATTAAACTAACCCACTTAAAGTTGGTTGCAGAATTGCTAAAAAAATAAAAATACCATCCACAATTAATGTCGTTTGAATTACATAACTAGAAACTAAGAGTGCTTTACCACTAGTAGTATTAATTGTGGCAGAATCTAGGATTTCTTTTGAAATAAACCAAAGTATAAGAGCAACAAAAACAATAATAGATAATGATTTTATATGTATAAGACTCTCTGAGGTTTCTTGAAGAATTATCGGTGCATTTTCAGAATCTGCTGTAATAACCTGCCTCCATTGATCCATGATTCCGATTAAAAATATTGTAATGTCGGTAACTGCGGTTCCAAATAAAGAAGATATATAAAAACTTGAACCTATTTTCCAATTAGTACCAAATCCAATTAAAGCTAATGGGAGAACTACAGCTTCAACAGGTATATGTAGAATAGGAAATGGGCTTAACCATCCCCAGAACAAACATCCTCCAAGCCAACTACCTGCCACCCCAAGTAATAATGAACTGACAATAAACCACTTATTAGATCCTTTCTTATTCAGAAGAAATGCCACTAAGAGAATAACAAATGTAAAACAAAGAGCACTTATTGGTTCTAATCTAACCCAAGGGGCTTGAACAAAAATAGGTAAAATTACAAAAAAAGAAGACCATAATCTTAAAGATACAGGATTTGATAAAAAACTATCTTCGAATGAATCAACTGTATTGTGCAATTCATTGTTGAATTTATCTTTCACTTCTAAATTTTTTGTAATTAATTCTTTCAATGAAAAAAGTTATTTAATTAATCTAAATCGTGTTTTAGAAAACTGCGAATGCCATATTTTAATAAATCAAATGCCCATAATTTCAAACCTATATTTAGTTTTTTAAAAGTATTTAATACACTTTGAGTCATATGTAAGTTTAGAATAAATAATAATAAGAGTATTTGGCCTTAAATTGTGTGGCAAGAAATTAATTACAAAGAAGATCACAATGATCTTTTGGTTCCTAATATTACTTATAGAATAAACCCTGCAGAAATTGAAAGTATTGAAGCTAATTCAATTGCTCAAGAAATAGGATTTGAATCAGGTGATTCGATAATCAGTATAAATGGAAAAAAACCAAGAGATTTAATTGATTATCAAATTCTAATTAGTGAAGAGATTTTAAACATATCAGTTCTAGATAAAAATGATGAAATTCATAATATAAGTATCGAAAAAGATCAGGACGTTAATTTAGGTATTAATTTTAAAGATGCATTATTCGATTCAATCAAGCAATGCAATAATAGATGTCCATTTTGTTTTATTGATCAACAGCCAAGCGGTAAAAGAAAAAGTCTTTACGTAAAAGATGATGACTATAGATTAAGTTTCCTTTATGGTTCTTATCTTACTCTCACTAATTTAAAAAATGAAGACTGGGAAAGAATTTCTGCACAAAAACTATCTCCACTTTTTATTTCGGTTCATGCTACTGATCCTGATACTAGAGAAAATTTATTAAAAAATAAAAAAGCAAGGGCAATCCTTGATCAAATTTCATGGTTTGAAAAAAACTCTATACAAATTCATGCTCAAATTGTCGTATGTCCAAATATAAATGACGGCGAGATTCTTGAGAAATCAATTTTAGATCTTGCTGAATTCTTTAAAAAAACTACTCAAACAGTCCTCTCAGTTGCGATAGTTCCTGTAGGACTTACAAAATTTAGACCTGCCAATGATGGCTTAAAATCAATAAGTTCAGAATACGCGATTAAGATCATCAAAAAAGTAGAGAGAATTCAATCCTTATTACAAAAAAATCTTGGAACTCGTTTTTGTTGGTTAGCAGACGAATGGTATTTAATTGCTGGTAGAAATTTACCTAGTTACAATACCTACGAAGATATGCCTCAAGAGTCAAATGGAGTAGGTTCAATTAGAAGCTTTCTCAAAACATTAAGTGAAAAGACTAAAAACCTCCCCAAAAAAGTAAATCAGCCCAAAACAATTAGTTGGGTTGTTGGTAAATTAGTTTATGAAGCACTAATTCCTATAGTTAAAAAATTAAACTTAATCGATGGATTAACCATTAATTTATATGGTTTACCCAGTATTTATTGGGGGCAAGAACAAGTTGTAACTGGACTTCTTACAGGTGAAGATATAATTTGCGGGCTTAAAGATAAAGAATTAGGAGATGCTATTTACTTACCATCAATTATGTTAAAACTGAATACTGATTTATTTCTAGATGATAAAAATATTAAAGACGTGGAAGATCAATTAAAAACTAAAATTCACGTTCTAGATGATTCAAATGATATTATAGATACTTTGATTGGAAAATCGAGTAACACTTCTACTTTAAAAAATGCTTAGAAGAGTAATAAATCCTATTTTATTTTTACCTCTTACTTTTTGTATTAATTCAATAAATGTTCATTCGAGCGAAACAAAAAACAATATCAATAGAGGTTTAGAACAAAAAACAAATAATTCTTTTATTAATTATGAAAATATACAGAAAATTATCTTAAATAATCCAGAGTTAAAATCGCTACAAAATTTAACTGCCTCAGCAAGCTTTAATCTTTCAAGTCAAATTGCAAAAAGATACCCTTCCCTAGATTTTCAAGCTAATGGATTACCAAAATATACCGCAGGTAAAAATTATAATAGTAATTTAGAGACTTTGAAAACATCACAATTTACAGCTAATCCTTCTATTATTTTTAGGTGGGATTTAGTAGATCCGCTTAGGGGATCAGAAATTAAAATTGCAAGAGAAAATTTCAAAATTGCAAAAAATAACTATGAGATAAAGAGAAAAGATTTAATTCAAGAAGCAAAATTAAGATACCATAAGTATCAAAAGTCATATCAGGATATAGAAAATAAAAAATTTACACTTAATTTGTCGATTACGAGTTTGAATAATGCTAAAGCAAAGTTAGAGGCTGGAGTTGGTACAAAATTTGAGGTTCTAGAAGCAGAAGCTCAGTTATCTAGAGATAAACAGTCTCTTTTTGAAAAGAAAATTGAACATGAAATTAACAAAATTTTACTAAAAGAAATCCTCAACATAAAAGGAGACATAGAAGTAAGTAAAAAGCAAAATTTAATAGGTTTCTGGAACCATAAATTGAATGACAATATTAAAGATGGTATCGATAAAAATCTTTCTTTAAAAAACCTTCTTCTTCAAAAATCTATTAAAAGGAGTCAAGCAAATAGTTTTTTATCTCAAAATAAGCCAAAAATTTATATTAGCAACACATTCTCAAGTATATTCTCCAGGGGTGACTCTTTATCACCTAATATAGATTCTGAAGAATCTGGATCAAACTATACAAATACTATAAGTCTAAATTTTGCATGGAATATTTTTAATGGTGGGCAGAACAATAACTCTTACAAGTCAAAAATAAAAGATGCAAAGGCTGAAGAATATGCTTTTGAAAATCTAAAAAATGTTTTGACCACAAAGATTAGTCAAGCTTATTTGAATCTTAAATTAAATGAAGAGAAAATAATTTCATCTTTCCAAGAAATTGAATCTAGTAAAGAATCTGTAAGACTTTCCAGACTTAGATATGATGTTGGAATATCTACTCTTAAAGATGTACTTCTAAGACAAAGTGAATTAAGTAATGCAAAATCAAAAAATATTGACGCAATTTATAATTTCAATGTGAAACTAGATGAATTAGAAAAATTAACTTTCCTTGAAAAAAACAAAAATTGCTCGGAAAATATTAATAAAAACATTGATAAAGAATCCATTTGCAATATTCCAATATGAAACATACAAATTTAACTGTTGATCAATTAAATAAACTGGACTCTTTATTTGAATTAGTTAGTCAGCGTCAACTAAGAGATTTTGGAAATATTAGTGCTAGCAATAAAGCAGATGGATCATTAATAACAAGTTGTGATTTATGGAGTGATAAAACAATCGTTGATGGTTTAGCTTCAATAACTCCAGATGAAGGTGTACTCAGTGAAGAGGGAGGAAAGTCAATTCCAGATACAAAAGCATATTGGGTAGTAGATCCACTAGACGGTACAACAAATTTTGCTGCAGGTATTCCATACTGGTCTATATCTGTAGCAAGATTCGTAGATGGCAGACCTCAATCTTCTTTTTTAATAATTCCAACATTGAAAAAAAAGTTTATATCAATCAAAGGCAAAGGTGTTTGGTTAAATAACCAAAAAATAAACCCTAGCCAGAAGAATCACCATAGTGAATGCATTTCTTTATGTAGTAGGTCTATAAAAATTTTGCAAAAAAAACCAAACTCAATATTTCCTGGAAAAATCAGGCTCCTAGGTGTCTCGAGTTTGAATCTAACAAGTGTCGCGATGGGACAAACTTTCGGAGCAATAGAATCAACTCCCAAGATATGGGATATTGCGGCAGCCTGGCTTTTATTAGAGGAACTAAATTGTTCTATAGACTGGTTAAAAACAGACCCTTTAAATTTAGTTTCAGGACAAAACTTAAGCAATATTAATTTCCCATTAATTGCCTGTAAATCAGAAGAAAAAATGAAAATCTTAAAGCCATGGGGGAATTTATTATTAGAAAAATAGTGGGATCATAGATCAATATCTGCTTGAAAAATAAATTAATTAGATACAATAATATTAGATATGTGATAAATATTTGAAGAAAATAAATATGCAGCGAAGTACAACTTGGATAATGAAAAGTTTGTGGGGAGCTTGTGAGAGATGGAGCAAATCTGATTGTATTGATTTGAGCGCCGCGTTTGCATACTACACACTACAATCATTTTTTCCTATTCTGCTAATTTCTCTTTCAATAGCATCATGGTTCTTAGGAAAACAAGAAGGTTTAGATGAACAAATCATTTCTGTTGCAGCTCAGATTTTGCCTCCTTCAGTAGTTGAATTAGTCGAAACAACATTATTTAAGTTAATTGATCAAGGTTTTGGAGCAGGTATTCTGGGGGCAATGTTTTTGCTTTTTACTGCAGGAAATGCATATTTATCTCTCCAAAGAGGTTCAGATAGGTTGTGGGAAGACGAACTTCCTTCTAAAAAAATAAATGCTCCTTGGAGAGAACAAGCTTCTAGGTTTCTCAGAAATAGAGTTGAAGCTTTTTTAATAGTATTCTTTATAGGTTTCTTAATGGTATTGGACCAGATTAGTGCGAACATTAGGATGATTCCAAGTAACGTTTTAGAAAATCTTTCAAAATCTAATAATTTAATTTCTGATTTATTACTAAAGTTACCGCTATTGCAAGTTGGGCAATTTGCTATACCACTAATTGGCTTTTCTTTAATGGCTCTTTTATTACAAGCACTCTTACCCAGTAGGAAAGTTCCTTTGAAACCACTATTACCTGGATCTTTACTTATTGGCATTGGCCTAACAACTTTGAATCTGGCAGTAAGTAAAAGTATTCTTTCTCTTGGCACAAGATTTCAAGCATATGGCTTCATTGGAGGTTTTCTGGTACTTACTTTATGGGTATGGCTACTAGGAGTGATTTTATATTTTGGACAATGTTGGAGTGTCGTAATTGCTAGTATGTCTTTAGTTAATAAAAAAAGATACAGTAGAAAATAATTATTATGAACTATTTTCTTAAAGCTAATCAAAATTTCCTGTTTTTTTCATTAATTTTTTTACTAGTTATCCCAATTTTTGGGATTAACTTTTTAATGAGTCTGCTTGGAAATATCCTTCTCCTTTTTTTACTAATTCCTGTTTTATTTTTAATACTTATAGCAATAGGTTTTAATTTTTATAAGTCTAAACTCAATACATGTGTTAGTTGTGGTGCAATATCCTCGTCTTTAAATGAAAAGTGTATTAATTGTGGTGCTGATTTTAAGAATATGAATAGCAGAAATCAAGTAGAAAAAAAACCAGGTGAAAGTACAATCGAGGTTAAAGCTGTAGAAATTAAATGAAATTCTAACCTATTCCAATTTGACGTAATATACTTTGTCCAGTAATTAATTCAGTACCCAGACCAATCAAAATACCCATCATTGCCATACGACCATTCCAGGTTTCAGCAAAATTAACAAATCCAAATCTTGGCTGATTTTCTTCGTTCATAATTAACTAGATTGATTATTTAGATATTTTAACGTTAAGAGGAAGAATTTACGATAAATAATAAATTAATTATTTAACATGTCTAAGACCATCAACAGGCCGATACTCATCTCCAGTTAATTCCTCATATACAATTGCAGGTAATCCTGTATCAAACATTGTTTGTAATGCTTCTTTTAACATAGGATTCCATCCTCCTGTACTGACTTTTCCATGTCTTACTGTCCAATCCCAAGTCCCTTGCAAATCTCTAGGTAATCTTCCATCTCTATCTCTTCTAGCAACTAAATCTAAAGATTCTACTAAACCAACAATAATCGGATTTTTGCCATAAGAAGGAGTTAAACTTAATTCAAGCCTGACAGGATCTTCTTTAACCATTCTTAGTCTAAACCTAGGTGGCAACTTAAGAGATCTTATAACTGCTGAGACAATTTTTGTTCTTAATTCCAATTGTTTTACCTTAAATTTAAATTTGACTAATCAGTGGTTGAACCTTTTTCTTCCAGGGTATTATCATTATCATTTGAAAATCTTACTGTTAATAATTCCTCCTCTGTTATGTTTCCAGATTTATCAAGAAGTTCTGGATGGATTGTATACTTTTTTTGTTTTAGATTTGATTTGTAAAAATGTTTTTTTTCTATGCCAGAAATACCCCAACCATTAGACATAATCTTAAAAGCTTTCCAAACGAGATATGTTAAGGCCGCTGAATATATAATTGGAAATAGGAGTGTCATTAAACTTATAGATTAATAATATATATGATTAATATGATAGCTCGAAAAAAAGAGAAATAGCTATTTTAAGGTAATAATTTATTCTCTTTACTAAATAAAAATTTTTTTTGAAGTTATTATAAAATTACATTAATAGATAATTATTTAATGTCAAAGAGAAGTATATAAAAATGAAATTCAAACCATATAACCACAAAAAATTATTAATCTCATCAGCAATTACAATGGGTATTATATTTCCATTAAATGTAATATCCCAACCATTAACTAAAACAAATTTTAATGAAGATAATTTTTATTCAAAAAGATCTTTCATATCTGAAGCTGTAGAAAAAACTGGTCCTTCTGTAGTAACTATTGATACTCAAAGATATGTTAAAAAAAGAAAATTTCCGAGAAATTCTCAACTTAATATAGACCCATATTTTGAAAGATTTTTTGGATTAGATTTACCCTACGATAATCAACCAAGGATTGAACAGAACCAGGGAAGTGGATTCATTTTCGCAGACGGACTTGTAATGACTAATTCTCATGTTGTCAATGGATCTGATAGAGTAATCGTTGGATTAACTACTGGCAAAAAATTAAAGGCAAAACTTATAGGACAAGACTTTTTTACTGATTTAGCTGTACTAAAGATTGAGGGAGATGGACCTTGGCCAATTGCACAATTGGGTGATTCAACAAAAATTAAAGTTGGTGATTGGGCAATTGCAGTTGGAAATCCATTCGGACTAGAAAACACAGTTACGCTTGGTATTATCAGTAACCTCAAAAGAAACGTCACTCAATTAGGAATTTACGATAAAAAGCTTGAACTAATTCAAACAGACGCAGCTATTAATCCTGGAAATTCAGGAGGACCTCTATTGAATAGCAATGGAGAAGTAATTGGTATTAATACCTTGATCAGATCAGGTCCAGGGGCTGGTTTAAGTTTCGCAATCCCAATTAATAAAGCGAAAGATATTGCATATCAACTCATAAATAATGGGAAAGTAATACATCCCATGATTGGGATAAGCCTAATAAATGAAACAAATTATGAAACAAACAATAATGCCGTAAAAGTTGGTTATGTAGTACCAAATAGTCCAGCTGATAAGAGTGGAATTATGAAAGATGACATCATTATCAAAGTAGGTAATAAAAATATCGAAACAGCTTCAGACGTTACAAACCAAATCAGTAGCCATGGTATTACTAAACAAATAAATATATTATTAAGGCGAAGAAATAAATTAATTAAGTTAAAAGTAGTACCAACTGATATTAGTAATCTAAAAAATTAGTAAAAGCCAAAACTTTCATTTTTTTTGTAATTTTTAGATCAAGAAATGACGGCAACCTATATAAAGAAAAATTATTAGATGATGTTTAATACTTTATTTTACTCTTTTCTTTTTTCTAAAAAATATTCGTAATTACCATTGTATGAAAATAACTTTGAATCTTTTATTTCTATAATTCTATTTGCAACTTTTGAAATGAAATATCTATCATGCGAAATGATTAATAGTGAGCCCTTATAGTTTTTAATTGCTAATTCTAAATTTTCCTTAGATTGAAGATCCAAATGATTGGTGGGCTCATCCAATAGAAGAAAATTACTGGGAGTCATAATCATAAGCGCCAAGGCTAATCTTGCCTTTTCTCCGCCACTAAGTTGTTTAATAGTCTTAAAAACAGTTTCATTTTGAAAACCAAAACCTCCTAAAAAAGTTCTTACTTTTTTTTGTGGCCAATCTGGAGATTTATTGCATATTAAATCAATAACCTTTTCATGAAGTGAAAGTGCTTCAGCCTGGTTCTGTTCATAATAACTTGTAATTACATTATGTTTACCAAAATTAATTTCTCCAATTTCAGGAGTTATTCTTTTCATTATAAATTTTAGTAATGTAGATTTACCACAGCCATTAGGGCCTAATATTGCAATTTTTTCTCCTGCAGCAACCTTCAAATTAACATCTAAAAATAGAATTTTATGATCGTAACTATGCGACAAATTTTTGATAGTTAGAACTGATTTTCCTGAACGAGGACAATCTGGAAAATTAAAAGAGACTTTTTTTAAAGTAGCAGTAGGCGATTCAATTCTAGAAATCTTTTTTAATTGTTTTTCTCGACTTTTAGCTTGGGAACTTCTTGTTGCACTAGCCCTAAATCTTTCTATATATTTCTTTTGGATTGCGATTTCTTTTTGTTGTAATTGAAATGCTTTATTTTGAGATTCCTCATTTAAAGATTTTTGCTCCACGAAAAAAGAATAGTTCCCATTATATATTTCAGATATCCCTCTATTTATAAAAATTATTTTTTCGCATAATTTATCTAAAAAATATCTATCATGGCTAATTATAATAATTGCAATCTTTAGAGAAGATAAATACTCTTCCAACCAGAAGATAGTATCCAAATCCAAATGATTGGTGGGTTCATCTAGTAAAAGTAAATCAGGATTTTGTAGGATTATTTTTCCAAGCGCCACTTTCATTTGCCAACCACCTGAAAAATTTCCAACTAATTTATCAGCATCTTCGGCAGAAAAACCAAGCTTCGGCAATATTTTTTCTACATCAGAACGCATTTTATACCCACCTAAGGCTTCAAATTTTGCTTGATATTTTGCAAGCTGATTTACTAACATTTCAAGTTCATTGGAATTTTTTCTTATATCCAACGATTTCATTTTTGACTCAATTTCTAAAAGTTTAATGGAAACAATTTGTACATCTTTGAAAGAACTTTCTAATTCCTCTCTCACTGAACGATTTAATTGACAATCTAACTCTTGTTTTAAATGAGCAATTTTAGGATTCCCTTCCTTGATAATCGTTCCACTTGTTTGATCTTCCTCACCAATTAAAATCTTAAATTGGGTTGATTTACCTGCACCATTTGAACCAACTAAGCCAACTTTCTCGCCTTTCTTAATCTCCCAGTGAATATTTTTTAAAACAACATCGGTCGAATAAATTTTGCTTACACCCTCAAATCTAATCACTGTTTTAAAATAGAATTTACAAAATAGTAGGCTTATTTACTAAAAAATATTTTGTGGAATAAAATTGAATTATGAAAAGAATAGAACAAATTGTAGTAATTTTCATAGCTGCAGCTCTTGCAATTCCAAGTTATTGGTTCTTTTGGACTTTAGCTGGTGGAGGAGGTTACAATAAAAGAATTAAACCAATGACGAATCAAAACAATAATTATTCGAAACCTTTTCCTAAAGACCTCCGCGAGCCTTAACTAACCACATTTTAGTTGCATCATCATCAATAGTACTTAAATATTCAATAACTTCTTCTTTAGTCACTGAAATATCTAATTCATGACCAATATCGCATATTTTGTCTAGAGCTTTTTTAGGGTTAGTCAAAGCTAACATAAACAGACTTTGTTTCTGTTTAGAGTCTTTTGCTATTAATTTATAGAGCTTTTCAGCATTACTAATCATTTTTTAAAATACTATTTACTAATAGATTATTACCTCAAGCTGCATTTTTTTCTTTATATTCATTAAAAGATAAATCATTATCTGTATCTTTTATTTCTTTCGCTGATGCATCTGCCATACTTCTTGCATCTGAACATAAAACCTTTCTTAGTTTGGCGAAATTAGCTGCATGAGATTTTCTACCATCTTTTTGCGCGTAATACTCTGACTGTTGAAGAATATGGTGAAGATGAGTTAACAAATATGGACTGATAACAGCTGAAACCAAAACATCGCTATTTTCATATTCAGAAGGATCCGAATTAACTAATCTTTTTTTCTTTTTATCAATTATCGACCGTTTAGGTGAATCAAGTTTTCTTGAATTTTTCATAAGGCAATAAAATCATTAATTGATACGGGCATATAATTCCTTACTAATTAATATACACAAAGATACTATCCTTGACTAACTGTGTATACTAATAAGTAACAGTTATCAACATTTACCCATGGCTACCCGCCAGAATTCAACAAATGGGAAGCCTAAATCCCCTAGAATTCAAGTAGTTCTTCCAGAGTTACTTTGTGATCAGCTGACGATCTTAGCCACCAATGAGTCTCGAACTGTCAGTAATATGGCAAAAGTTTTAATACAAGAAGGTTTAAAAAATTACTTTGAAAAAGAAGGCAAAGCACTTTTCTCAGAACATAATTTAAATACAAATAAGTTTAGAGAAGAACTAGAAAAACAAAGCATCAGAAAATTAAAAAGAGCTCCTCAAAGAATTAGATACTATAAAAAATCAGATCAAAATAATTAATTTTGAGGTAATTTTTGTAGATCTGCAGTTTTTCCCATAACTACCAAAATATTTCCTCTTTCTAAAATGTATTTTGCAGGAGGATTAACTGTTAATTCTTCTGCAGGTCCTGCTGCAAGAACATTTACTAAATAATTTTTCCGCATGTTTAAATCTCGCAAAGATCTTCCAATAAACTCCTCTGGAACAGTTATTTCATCTATACCAGTTTGGTTATCAAGTTCCAATCTTTCAATTAGGTTTGGTCTAACCAGTTCCAAACCTAATCTTTCTCCTTGCATTCTGGAAGGGAAGACAACTTTATCTGCCCCTACCCTTTTTAACATTTTTTCATGTAAGTCACTTGTAGCTCTCGCTATTACTCTTTTCACTTTGCTACCTTCACTATCCTTAGCAATAAGTGTCGTAGTTATACTTGCTTCAATAGGTTCACTTATACCCACGACAACAGTATTCATTTCAAGTATTCCAGATTCTTTCATAGACTCTTCATCAGTACAATCTACAACTCTAGCTTCTATAGAAGGTTCTAATTGTCTCAAATCATCAATAGCTTTTTCTGAATAATCAGCAGCTAAAACATCTGCACCATTACTTATAAGTTCTCTACAAACTGCGGTTCCAAACCTTCCAACTCCGACAATTGCAAAAGTCAATGCTTCTTTTTCTCTCTTTTGAGACCACTGCCACCAATCAGCCATAATAATACTCAGTGAATCCTAAACATAAAGATCAGCCCTAGGATAGCCAATTCTCTTTTGTCTATCTATTCTACTCTTATAGAGAGCCTGCCAAAGTGCACTTAAAAGCAAAAGTATACCAAGCCTACCCACAAACATCCCAACAATGAGAATAAATTGGCCAAAATGATTTAATTTTTCAGTTAAACCGATATCAAAACCAACTGTTGCGAATGCCGATATACAAGTAAACAAAATTTCTAGGAATGTGAAAGATTCTTTTTTAACAAATGTATTAGTAGTACTTAGCAGCATTGCCATTAAAAGAATAAAAAGCAAAGAACCAACCGTGATTCCAACAGCCTTTAAGATTACTTTATCTGATATTAATCTATTGCTAATAATTACATCCTTCTGCCCTCTTAAAGTAGATCTAGTTGCGGCCATTAATGCAATGAATGTAGTTGTTTTTATTCCTCCTCCAGTGCCTCCAGTACTTGCGCCAATAAACATCAATGTCATCAATAACAAGAGGCCCGTATCTGAGATAGAGTTTAAAGAAATTGGGTAATTTGTAAAGCCTGCAGTTCTTGCACTGACTGTTTCAAAGATTGATGATAATAACTTTTCAAACAAATTTAAATTATTGAAAAATTGACTATTTAACAATGATTCAGTGATAAAAAATCCTAATGATCCAAATAATATAAGAGACAAACTTGTCCTAATAACTAATCTAGAATGAAGACTCAATTTTTTATATGAGAGATTTTTCTTATTACACCAAATATCATCAATGACTCTCCATCCGAGTCCACCCATAAAAATGAGAAAAATAAACACAATATTAACCACAAAATTTGATCTATAATCTTGGAGACTATTAGACCAAAGAGAAAAACCAGCATTGTTATATGCAGATATGCTATGAAAAATAGAAGACCAAAGTCTTTCCCATTTATTTTGTATATCTATAAATCCAAAAGAATATAAGACAATTGCACCAAAAGATATTATACAAGTTGCAGTAATGGCGATGCTTTGAAAAGTTCGACCAATACCTCCAACTCCAAATTCATCTAGAGTTTTTCCTTTATCTAATCTAGTTCTTAGCTTTGTCCCTTTTACAACAAAGCCTTGTAAGAATGTCGTAATAGCCATTAATCCTAGACCACCTGACAAAAGCATGAAAGCCAAGAAAACTTGACCAAAGAAATTTAAATCAATACCAATATCTATTATGGTTAGGCCAGTAACAGTTATAGCGGAAGTGGATGTAAAAAATGCTTCCCACAAACCAACCTTTGCAGATGAGCATAATGGTGAACTCAAAATTAAAGTTCCAAAAAAAATAATAAACAATCCTGTAACAATAGTAAATTGAGGTACAGATAGTTTTCTGTAAGCATCTTTTAATTTATAAACATTACTAGTGAATTTCACTTTTTTTTATCTGAAATTTAAAATTATCAATGCTGGCACTGTAAATGACATTATAAGTGTTAATCCAGCACCGTATTTTGCAATATCAAAAAATCTATATCTTCCAGGCCCGTAAACCATCAAATTTGTTTGATATCCCATTGGAGTCAAGAAAGATTGACTTGCGCCAAATAAAACAAGCATTATTAAAGCGCTTGGTGCAATACCTAAAACGCTTGAAAATTCAATAGCAACTGGCAAAATTAAAGCAACCGAAGCAGCATTACTAATAAATTGTGTAAGGATAACAGTCGACACAAAAATTACAACTAGTGCAAAATACAAAGGCATTCCATTAAGAACAAAATTTAGATTGACAGCTATTAAATCTGCTAATCCTGTGACTTGCATTGCGACACTAAAACATGATAAGGATCCCAGCAGTAAAATTACGTCTAACCTAATTGATTTTTGTATTTCTGCAGGTCTTAAGCATCCAAAAGCAACCATTGTAATAACTGCTAAAAGAACTGATCCTACTAGTGGAATATTAGTAACTGCAGGTAAAACAACCATCCCTATTGCAATTGCAATCGATATGGGTTTTTTTATCAAGACAGGTAAATCATCTTCAAATTGATCTAAAATAAGTAAATCATTACTAGCTTGCAAACCTCTTATTGAATCCAAAGGAGCTTGTAATAATAAAACATCTCCAGCTCTTAAAACAGCCTGGCCTAATCTCTCCTGGACAGTCTGCTGACCTCTTCTCAATGCCAAAACTGTTGCATTATGACGTTGTCTGAATCTTAATTCTCTCAAACTTGCACCAGCCAGAGTTGAGCCTGCTGGCAGCAAGGCTTCAAAGGTTTTAGTACCTTCATCATCTGAGAAAACATTAGTTCCTGCTAAAGATTTTTTATTCTCACCTAATAAAATGGTGTGTTCCTGCTGCAGTCTCAATAAGTCAGCTCTCGTAACACGGATTATCAACCTATCATCAGGTTCAATCTTCCTATCTGCCAGAGGAGGGAGGATAACTTTTCCATTTCGTTGTAACTCAAGAACATCAACATCAAATCGTCTTTGTAATCTACTATTTCTCACAGATTGTCCAACTAATTCAGAAGAAGAGGGAATTGTAACTTCAGTGAAGTAAATATTCATATCCCCATTTCTAATAAAATCTTTATCTCTCCCTCTATCTGGCAAAAGAATATCAGAAACTAAAATCATATAAGTAGTTCCTATCAGCCACACAGGAATTCCAATTGACGTCAAACTAAATAATTCCAAAGCTCCATAACCTAATTGCTGACTAATATCACTTACAAGGAGATTTACTGAGCTACCTAATAATGTCAGAGTTCCGCCTAGTAAAGTAGCAAATGACAAAGGTAACAGAACTTTAGATGGTGATATATTTCTCCTCTCGCACCAACCTTCAATTAAAGGTAACAAGGATGCTACTACTGGAGTATTGGGTACAATCCCAGATATTGGAGCAATTAAAAAAGCTATTAATGAAATTAATTTCCTTGGAGTTCTTATACTTTCAGAAGAAATCAATTCTCTCACCCTATCTAAAGCACCACTTTTAAATAATGCAGAAGAAACTGCAAATAAACCCATAAGAGTAATTAAGGATGGGCTTCCAAATCCAGCTAAAGCTTTTTCAGGGGAAAGAACTCCTGTAGCTATAAATATCCCAACACATAACAAACCAGTCAATTCTGGCGCAATACTATTTTTGATAAACAAAATTATTGACATTATTAAAACAACTACTGTTATAAAAGCGTCAAAATTATTACTAACAACCGCAATTAAATTCATAAAAAACTGATTTAACTCAATATACCCAAAAACAATATTTCAAAAAAGTTTAATTAGGATTATCTTTTTAAAAAAACTTTTTGAAAATAGATTTCTTTTGAAATATCCATGAAGATGCAGATTTTAAACTTTCAGTAATATCAGGCAACTTAGAAGCATATATAAGTCTTCTTGCCTCAAAAGCTAATTTCCCCGATAGAGTAACCCCAAGCCCAGAGATTGAAGCATCTCCTATTCCCAAGCTAATCATTTCACCATTGTCTTGAAATTCAAAAGGTAAAGGATCTTTTCCTTTAATTAATAGTTCTAGATTTTTAGCGAGATGATTTCCTTCTTGCATAGCAACTTGAGCTGTTATAGGTAGATCCTCCATTCCTGAAATGATTGAAATATCGCCAATAGCAAAACAGTTTTTATGGTTTTCTATTTGCGAATTTTTATTTACTAAAATTCTTCCGAATTTTTTTGTTATTTCATCAGTTTCTAAGTAAGACAAATTAGGTTTAACCCCTGCCGTCCAAATAACGATATCTTTATCCAAAGAAGTTATTCCATTCTCACTTAAAATACTAATTTTAGTTTCTGAGACTTCTTTAACTGTGGAATTCAAAAGTACTTTGATTTTTCTTTTTTCTAATGCCTTTTCTGCCTGTTCTCTATTAAAAATTTTGTTTTTATTAAGGATTTCATTTGATTTTTCTATTACATTGATTTCAAATTGGTTTATAAATATATCTTTAATTTTGCATGCTAGTTCGATGCCAGAGGGACCACCTCCAACTATAAATAACTTTTTATGCAAAGCAGTTTCTTGTGATTTTTTGAAAAAAGAATTTAATTCATTAAGATCATTAAAATCATTAAAAAAATAACAATTTTCATACACACCTTTTATTGAGAAACTATTTGGAATAGATCCTGTACAGATAACAAGATACTGATAACTTAATTTTAAATCGTCACTAAATTCAAGAATATTTTCTTTGAAGGAAATCTTGGTTAAACAATTTCTTAAAAAAGTTATACCAGCATCAGAAAAAATATTTGCAAATTTTGGGGCGGCTTCCCAACTTCTTATTTCTTGACTTAAAACTTCGTACATTAAAGGTTTAAATATAAAGTTAGTCTCAGAATCAACTACAAGAATCGGTAAAGAAGGATTAAGATTCTTTAAATTCAAAGCAAATGTCATACCTGCAAAACCTGCTCCAACTATTACTATTGGTTTTTGTATTGATTTCATTGGAGAAATATTGTTCAACCTAAATGTATTATTAAACTAAACGAATAATTTTTAAATTGAGCGAAGTAACATTAAACTCATAACCAATTTGAAGAATGATTGAAAACATCCACAAAGATATTCAAACAAACTTAAGGAAATATAATAATGATCTATTAAATATGAATCCTCAAGGAATACTTTCATGGGGTTATGAAAAGTTTGATAATCAATTTGCCATTACAACAAGTTTTGGCATTCAGTCATCAGTCC
The DNA here is from genome assembly GCF_000759885.1 of Prochlorococcus marinus str. GP2. Taxonomy (NCBI): domain Bacteria; kingdom Bacillati; phylum Cyanobacteriota; class Cyanophyceae; order Synechococcales; family Prochlorococcaceae; genus Prochlorococcus; species Prochlorococcus marinus. Next base: position 76,549 of record NZ_JNAH01000003.1, on the reverse strand, counting down.
TTTTAGATATGGTCAGTAAATTATGTCTGCAAAAAAAAATCAAAATATTTTGGATAGACACAGGTTACTTGCCTCCAGAAACATACCATTACGCTGAAAAGCTTATTGAAGATTTATCCTTAGAAGTAGAAGTTCTTCAAAGTGAATTATCTCCAGCACGAATGGAGGCTAAATACGGCAAACTTTGGGAAACAAATAAAGAAAGTGATTTAGATAAGTATCATCAATTAAGAAAGATAAAGCCTCTAGATAATGGTCTAGAAAAATATAATATTTCCTGCTGGGCAAGCGGTGTTAGATCCAGTCAAACAGAAAATAGAAATAAAATGAAATACCTAGACGTAATTCGTCAAAGACTTTCTTTAAGACCTTTATTACATTGGACAAATAAAGATATTTTTTATTATATGGAGAAGAATAATTTACCTGCCCATCCACTTTTTAACAAAGGTTATTCTTCTGTAGGGGATTGGCATTCAAGCAGTCCCGATGGTATTGAAACAAAAGGCAGAGATGCAAGATTTGGAGGGATTAAACAAGAATGTGGGATACACATTAATAATTAAATTGATCATAGAACAATGGTCTCAGATATAAATTTTTTATTAGTAGGTAATAGTAGGCTTCATTGGGCGAAATATTCTAAAAATCAATCTAAATTCTTCCATACCAAAAAAGATCAAAAAGTTCCAAAAAATATAGATCTTGATCAATTAATTTGGGCTTCTGTAGGAAAACTACCAAATTTTTTATTGAAAAAAGAAAATGAAATAAAAACTAAAGATATTCAGTTATCTAATCTTCCTTATTATTTTGGAGTTGATAGAGCTCTTGCATGTATTGCCGCTTTAAAAACTATTGAAAACCCTGACAAAAAAGATTTACTAATTGCAGATTTTGGAACAATAGTATCAATAACAAAATTGAATTCAAATGGATCTATTATAGGAGGTCAACTTATTCCAGGTTTTCTAACACAATTAAAATCAATGGAAAAAAATACAAAAAATCTTAAAGTTCCCAAAAAATATGATATTCCGATCAAAGATTTTTTACTTAATACAGAAGAAGCAATTTTAAAAGGAGTAATCAACTCTCTAACTGGAGTGATAAATAGTTTATTTAATCCCGCAAATGATATTTTAGTAATCTGTGGAGGAGACTCTCAATTACTCACAAAATCTTTAAAGACTGAAAAAGAAAATATTATCAATGCTCCTAATTTAGTTATGGAAGGGATGATTATTCACTACTTGTCCATTAGAGAATTAGCTTAACCCAAGGTCAGCAATTATATGATCAGCCATTATTGCTGCTTTTACCTTTAGGTAAATTTTTTCGATGCAACCATCAGTATCGATTAAGAAAGTATTTCTCATCATTCCCATATATTCTTTCCCCATGAATTTCTTAAGTCCATAGCTATCGTAATCAGAAGAAACTTTAAAAGGGTCAGGATCAGTTAAAAGAATAAAAGGTAAATTAAATTTTTCTATAAACTTCTGATGAGAGGAGGCATTATCTTTACTAATTCCAATTACGACAATATTATTTTTTTGGAGTAAATCCCAATTCTCTTTAAAATTACAGGCTTCTTTAGTACATCCTGGAGTATTATCTTTTGGATAAAAATATAGTATTATTCTTTTACCTTTAAAATCACTAAGAGAAACTTCTTTCTCAAAAGAATCTTTTAATTTAAATACTGGTGCTTTGTCGCCAACCTTAAGAGCCATTGAAATTATTAAATGAGTATGAATATAAAATACCAAAAATTTGGTTTTATGAGATTAAAGGTGTGCAAGATGTCGCAACGGTAGAAGAAATTAAAACTGCAAAAAAACTAACAAGTTCAAGATCAAAGATTTTTTTAGAAACAAGAGCTTATTTACGACAATCACTTTCAACACTTTTTGATTTAGATCCACTAGAAATTCCAGTTAATGCTTATCCTGGAAAACCTCCAAGTTTACCCTCTGGCATGGGAAATATAAGTTTAAGTCATTGTAAAGATGCCATTATTATAGTTTGGCATAAAAGCAGAATAGGGATTGATATTGAGAGAACAGATAGAGATTTTAACCATATAAAATTTGCAGAAAAATATTTTTTACATACCAACAAAACAAATCATAATAATTATTTGACAAAAAATATGATATTAAATCAATGGTGTGCTGTTGAAGCGGCTATAAAATGGGATCATGGAAAATTAGCTAAAGACATTAACCATTGGCAATTTTTTGAAAAGCCAAAAGAGTTGATTCATAATAAGAAAAACATACATTTAAATTATTCACATATTAACTTCGATAATTGGACTATAGCTTTAGCATACGAAGAAAAAACTTCTTTAGATCCTAAGATTATTTGTTCTTCAAGAAATTTTTAGTTTTCTTCTCTTCTAAGCAGTTCTTCATATTTAGTTTTCTCCCATCCATTTTTATTTGGTTGCCATATTTTTAAACCTCTTAAAGATTGAGGGAGATATTCTTGTGCTACCCAATTGCCTGGATAATTATGAGGATTAACATAACTATTGGAATTATTTTTTAAGTGAAGTGGGACATCAAAAGAATTAGTACACTTAATTTTTTCAATTGCTTTAAAAATACTTTTCGTACTATTACTTTTTGGAGAAATAGCTAAATATAGAGAAGCCTGCGTTAAAAAATATAATCCTTCTGGAAAACCAACTCTATCAAAGGCGTCACAACATGATTGTACAACTACTATGGCATTAGGATCAGCTATTCCAATATCTTCACTGGCAGATATAAGTAGTCTTCTAAAAATAAAATTAGGATCTTCACCAGCCTCCAGCATATTCGCCAGCCAGAACAAAGTTGCGTCTGGATCAGAACCTCTTATGGACTTGATAAAAGCACTTATTACATCGTAATGATTTTGACCATTTTTATCGTAAACAATATTTTTCTTTTGAATTGCATCTTCTGCTATTGAGAGATTAATATGGATTTCTTTAGCATTATTTTCAAGAGTTGTTTCTATGGCCATCTCCAGCGCATTGATTAATGTTCTTGCATCACCGCCACAAAATTTAATTAAATGACTTATGGCGTCTTGACTTAAATAAACCTTTTTTGAATCTTTTTGTTTTGAATAGTAAGTTATGACTTTTTGTATTATTTTCTGCAAATCATTTTCTGCCAAAGGAAGTAAAGTAAAAATACGAGACCTACTAACAAGGGCTTTATTAACAGCAAAGAAAGGGTTTTCAGTTGTAGCACCAATAAAAGTAATAGTTCCATTTTCTATTGAAGGTAATAGAGCATCTTGCTGAACTGATGTAAATCTATGGACCTCATCAATAAAAAGAATTGTTTTTCTGTTTGAATTTATTAATCTATCTTTTGCATTAGCGATTTCATTTCTTAATTCTTTAACACTTGATAAAACTGCATTTAACTTAATTAACTTTGACCGCGTATTAAAGGAAATAATTTCAATTAGAGTAGTTTTTCCAACACCAGGAGGGCCAGAAAAAATAAAATTACTAATCTTATCGTTTAATATTGCACTTCTTAAAAGCGAATTCTCATTAAGGATTGGTTGTTGACCAAAAAAATCTTCCAAATTCTTTGGTCTTAATTTATCTGCCAAAGGTGCATTATTTTCTATATGAGAATAATTAGTAAATAAATTTTCTGAATGCATATAAATAAAAACAAAAAATCATTACTCTCAATTCTATGTAATTACTGTAGGAGTTTCCATTTGAGTAAGTTTTGAAATGTTTAATAAATCATCTAAATCATTTATTAGAGGTTTCAAAGCGATCTGAGGATTTAACGAAAGATTCTGTTGAGGATCGAAAAATTTCTCAAAGTAAAGTCTTAATGTTGCACCCTTAGTTCCAGTTCCAGAAAGGCGCACAATTACTCGAGAATTATCATCAAGGATCAATCTTAAACCTTGATTTTCACTAATGGAATTATCAACGGGATCTAAATATGAAAAGTTATCTGCAACTTTGACTAAATGGCCAGCAAAGCTATTTCCTTTTAAATGTTCGAGCATAGAAGTTAGATTACCAAAGATTTGATTAGCAATATTTGAGGGAATTGCCTCATAATCATGTCTTGAATAATAATTCCTACCAAATTGTTTCCAATGATTCTGCATCAAATCACTTACCGAACATTTTTTCTCAGCTAAAACTTGTAACCAATACAAAACTGCCCATAGTCCATCTTTCTCTCTCACATGATTACTACCTGTTCCGAAACTTTCTTCTCCACATAAAGTAATTAAATTAGAATCTAAAAGATTTCCAAAAAACTTCCAGCCAGTAGGTGTCTCGAAACAAGGTATATTTAATGCTCGAGCAACATTATCAACCGCTGAGCTGGTTGGCATGGATCGTGCCACACCTGTAATACCATCTTTATAACCAGGGACACATTTTGTATTGGCAGTGATAACTGCAAGACTATCACTAGGATTTACAAAACATCCACTTCCTAAAATCATATTCCTATCTCCATCTCCATCGCATGCAGCACCAAAACTATAAGATTTTTTATTTAATAACAAATCAGCCAAGTGGGATGCGTAAGTAAGATTAGGATCAGGATGTAAACCTCCAAAATCTTTTAACGGGTTACCATTCATGACGCAATCAGGTGTAAGACCCATTTTTTCAACAAAAATATTTTTTGCATATGGGCCTGTAACAGCATTCATTGCATCAAAGATTAACGAGAAGTCTTTTTTTAAAAAATCACTAATTTGATCAAAGTCAAAAATTTTCTCCATCAAATTAGAATAATCAGTTAATCCATCAATAATTTCTAAAGTAGTTTCACCGTAAGGATAAGTTCCATATTCACTAAAATCAGGTAATTGAATTTTACAAATTTTATAACTAGTTAGTATTTGTGACGCCTTGAAAATCTTATTAGTAATTATCTCAGGAGCTGGGCCACCATTAGAGATATTCAATTTCACTCCAAAGTCGCCATCAATCCCACCAGGATTATGGCTTGCAGAAAGAATAATTCCACCAATAGCGTTTTCTTTTCTAATTAAATGTGAAGTCGCAGGAGTAGATAATAAACCGTATTTTGGAACAATAACCTTTTGAACTTTATGAGCAATACATATTTGGACAATTTTTTCTATTGCTTCAATATTGCCATATCTGCCATCACCACCAACTACTAATGTTGAACCTTTTAAATCTTCTAATGATTGTAAGATTGCTTCAATAAAAACTTCTAGATAATGTTGTTCCTGAAACTTTAAAGTACTTTTTCTTAATCCAGAGGTGCCTGGTTTTTGATCTAGAAAAGGAGAATTGATATTAATTACACTAACTTGATTCATATTTTTAAGAAACTTCCAAAAATCTAACTAAATTAGTGAGGCATTTCGGAAGTTCTTAACATAGCGATAAACCATAATGAAGAAATTAATAATGCACTAAGAATTCCATAGTTAACACCAAATTTAGAAATTGTAATTGGAACTATTAGCGGAAACGTTAATGCCCCAAACAATGGAGTAAAAGCTACAATTTTTTTCAGCATTAATTTAATCTATTAAAACCATTCAGTCTCAGCATTATCTTTTTCATTAGTGTCGTCAAGTGGTGTTGTTCTTTCAAATTTCATTGATATACTTTTTTCTTGCTCACCGGATACATCAACAGCTTTAATATCATAGTTTTGAGTCCCATCTCTAAATGGAACTTGAATTCTAAAAGTACCATCTGCAGCAAGAGGTACATCTTCTCCTCCTATTGTCAGTTTTGCAGAAGGCTCTGTAGCTCCATAAACAATTAATTCAGCATCAGCAACGAGCCAAAAAGATCTATTTTTAACAATTCCGCTTCCAGAATCATTTAAACCTGATGACCATTTACCAACACCTGAGTCTGTAAGATTATCATTGAGGTTTGTTGAATTTACGTTTTCCATAAATTCTTCAGAACCAACTTTTCTTCTGAAAGGAATGTTTGTTGCTGCTTGGTATAACCTTTCATGCATACCATTTTGCTCTGAAACAACAGGATTAGAAATATCTGGGATTGACTCAAGAGTAGAATCTAAGTTAAAAGGTACAAATTTATCTAGAATTTGCTCAGAAGGATGAGACCCAGGAACATGGCTTATCGTAGAAAATGCCAATGACATCCAGTTAAACCCATATTTGTAACCTAATTCAACTTTATAATCTCTATCTGCAAGTGGGATTGGCAAATACCACTCGGTGCTGTAACTATCAACCGCAATCTCCCTTAGTGTTCCTTGATTCAAGTTGCTTCCTTCAGAACCAGAAGCATCAAATAATCGTAAACATAATTTATTGGCTCCCAGAGATTGTGCTTTTTCTCTATCTGCATCAGAAATTTGCCAAAAAACATAAGCCCAATCTGGATCTCGGGGTAGGAAAACTACATTAGTTTTAACTTCTTCACTACTATTGAAAGTATTGGACTCAGTAGTTTCTTCAGATTTTGACTCAGGAGGTGTAGTGTATGTTTTTTTTGTAGATTTTTCTTGATATTTAAGTATTAAATCAACTAAAACAGCTTTTGTTTTGCGACTGTATAGCGGAACCGATAATTTACTTGCTTCTTGACGTAATTGTCTGAGGGTTAGTGAGAGTAATTGAACTTTGTTCATGATCCCATCAGCCACTTTAAATTCTCCGTTTTTGTTTGGGATCAGTATGTTCTTTTTTTTTGGGAATTGTGTGTCTTTTTGGCCTGTCGTCAGGATCCTCTGACTACTAAAAAATTCTCAAAATTGATATTTTGCTTCAAAACAGTTGGTATAAATAGAATTAATTAATTTTTAGATCTTTTTGAAATGTAAATTAATTTTCTTTTTTTTTAAATTTTATTACCTGAATTTGTTAACGACTCAACAAAAATATATTTTTTCTTCGGGATCAGTTAAATAAAAGAGCATTCAGCGTTGTTCGACTAGAAGTACTAAATCATCTATCTCTAAATCCTCAATACTTTTACCTATTTTTTTTGAAAAAGTACTTAATTTTTTTGAAGTGGATTCTAACTGCTCATAAAAAAGATCACTAAATTTTTTATCATCAAATTTTTTGGATTGGCTATCACACCATGCTCTCAGGGGATTTTTATTTTTATATTCCGAACTATTATCTACATTGATAGTTTTTAAAATCTGAAGGCAATGAGCAAGTATTCTTAAATGGTGTTTCTGCATTATAGGTAGATCAAGATTATCAATTTCTTGAATAATTTCTATGTTTAAGGGGTTAGACAAGGGATCAAGATGATTAGACATTAATTTTTAGTTTTAATAAAGGAAAAAAACTCAATATTGGGGGAATCTTTCGTTAAAGTATATAAAGCTAATTGTAATAGGTTATTTTTGATAACATGGTCAACGAAAATTTAGTTAAAGATGTAGTAAAAGAGCCTTACAAATATGGTTTCGTTACTGATATTGAAACTGAAAAAATAGAGAAGGGATTAAATGAAGATATTATAAAATTAATTTCACAGAAAAAAGAAGAACCAAAATTTCTTCTTGATTTTAGATTAAAAGCCTTTAAAAAATGGCAAAAAATGAAAGAGCCTGATTGGGCAGGATTAGGATATAAACAAATCGATTATCAAGATATTATTTATTACTCTGCTCCTAAGCAAAAAGAGAAAATTTCTAGCTTAGATGAAGTTGATCCCAAACTTCTTGAGACTTTTGACAAATTAGGAATACCCCTTACGGAGCAAAAAAAACTAACAAATGTAGCAGTAGATGCTGTCTTTGATAGTGTTTCTATAGCTACAACTTTTAGGGAAGAACTTGCTGAACATGGAGTTATATTCTGCTCAATTAGTGAAGCAGTAAAAAATCACGCGGATTTGATTGAAAAATATTTAGGTACAGTAGTGCCAGCTAGTGATAATTATTTTGCAGCACTAAATTCTGCAGTTTTTAGTGATGGTTCTTTTGTTTATATCCCAAAAGGTGTTACCTGCCCTATGGATCTATCTTCCTACTTCAGGATTAATAGTGGAGATTCAGGACAATTCGAAAGAACACTAATCATTGCTGAAGAATCAAGTTCTGTAAGCTATCTAGAAGGTTGTACAGCACCAATGTTTGATACAAATACCCTACATGCAGCAGTTGTAGAGCTTATAGCATTAGACGACGCCTCAATAAAATATTCAACAGTGCAAAATTGGTATGCTGGTGATGAAGAAGGTATTGGCGGAATTTTTAATTTTGTCACCAAGAGAGGTAAATGTTTAGGTAAGAGAAGTAAAATTAGCTGGTCTCAAGTTGAAACAGGGTCTGCAATTACATGGAAATATCCTAGCTGTCTTCTTTTAGGGGAAGAATCTGTAGGTGAATTTTATTCAGTGGCTCTCACCAATAATCTTCAGCAAGCAGATACCGGCACAAAAATGATCCATATTGGTCCTAAGACCAAATCAACTATTGTTAGCAAAGGTATTAGTGCAGGTAACTCAAAAAATAGCTATAGAGGTCTTGTCAAAATGGGAACAAAAGCTACAGGATCAAGAAATTACAGTCAATGTGATTCAATGTTAATAGGGGATCAAGCTTCTGCAAATACATTTCCTTACATCAAATCTCAACAACCCAATTCTGAAATTGAGCATGAAGCAAGCACATGTAGAATCTCAGAAGACCAACTTTTTTATCTCCAAAGCAGAGGTATAGATTTTGAAGAGGCAGTATCTATGATGGTTAGCGGTTTTTGCAGAGATGTATTTAATCAATTACCTATGGAATTTGCTGCTGAAGCAGATAAGTTACTGGCACTTAAACTAGAGGGATCAGTAGGTTAATTAATCAATTTCTAAACTGAAATGCAAAGTAAAATGAAAGAATCAGATCCGATTTTAGAAGTTGAAAATCTCTCCGCATCTACTGAAAATCTTCCAATTTTAAAAGGGGTTTCACTTACTGTCTATCCAGGAGAAATCCATGCCATTATGGGAAGAAATGGATGTGGCAAAAGTACTCTTTCGAAAATCATTGCAGGACATCCCTCGTATAATATTACAAATGGCGACATAAAATTTTTAGGTGAAAACATCAACTCTCTAGAACCTGAAGAGAGATCTCAATCAGGAATTTTTCTTGGTTTTCAATATCCAATTGAGATTCCAGGTGTTAGTAACCTTGAGTTTCTTAGAGTTTCAACTAATGCTAGAAGGAAATTCCTCAACAAAGAAGAATTGGATACTTTTGATTTTGAAGAATTAGTTAAAGAAAAGTTAGAAATTGTGAAAATGGATCATGCATTCCTGTCAAGGAGTGTCAATCAAGGCTTTTCCGGAGGTGAAAAAAAAAGAAATGAAATTCTGCAAATGGCTTTACTTGAGCCCAAGATAGCGATATTAGATGAGACCGATTCTGGTCTAGATATCGATGCTTTAAGAATTGTGGCATCAGGAATTAAAAAAATATCTAATACACAAACTGGAATTATACTTATTACCCACTATCAAAGATTATTAAATGAAATTAAACCAAATTATGTCCATGTTATGTCAGACGGTCAAATCATAAAAACTGGTGAGAGTGATCTTGCTCTAGAACTTGAGGAAAAAGGGTATGAATGGACTGATAACTTTATAAAAGAGACCTAAACAAATGGAAATTATTGAAAAAATAAAAAATAATAAAGCGGACGATAATCTAACAGAAATACAAAAAATCTGTCTTCATAAATTACAATCAAACCCTTTCCCTAATCTTAAAAGTGAACTATGGAGGCTTTCAAATAAATCAAAATTGTCAAAATTTTTAGATTACTCAGTTAATGAAAAAGATTCAAAATTTGATATACCATATCCGAAAAATTCTCAAAGTAATATTAGATTAATAATTGGTGAGAATTACCAAATTAAATTAATAGAGAAAAATTATTCAATACAGCAATTAAGTGAGGATGAATTACAAAAATATATCAAGGAACAGATATCTTTTTTTAAGCAAAACGAAAATTGGAGTGACCTACTAAATCTGTCTTTAAGTTGTAAAAATAATATTTTGGGATTAAAAATAAATGGATCAAAAATTCCTCCTATTGAAATTTTTAGTAATGCATCAAGAAATTCTTTAAAAGCAAAAACCCTCGTAATATTTTTAGAAAAGAATTGTGATATTGAATTATTACAAGTAAATCTTGGTAAAGAAAACTCTTCATTATCTCAATCAACTTTCTTTTGCTTGAAAGAAAATAGTTCCATAAATCATGGTGTTGTTTCTTACGGTGAAAACAGATCCAATCTATTAAATTCTCTCAATGTAATTCAACAAAAAAATAGTGCTTACAACTTAGGATCTTTACATTTCAAATTCAATTACGCGAGATTTGAAATTAGTATTAAACAATCTGAGGGAAACGCTAAAACAAATATCAAAGGTATGCAAATAACCAAAAAAGATGAGCAAATTTCAACCTATGCAAAAATTGAATTTAATGGCCCAAATGGATTTCTAGATCAAATTAATAAATCACTTGCTGATGATAAATCACATGCAATATTTGAAGGTTCAATAATAGTTCCGAAAATTGCCCAGAGAACTGATGCTTCCCAATTAAGCAGAAATTTACTTTTATCAAATCTCGCACAAATAGATACCAAACCTCAATTAGAAATAATTGCTGATGATGTCAAATGCAAACATGGAGCTACAATTTCGCAACTAAATGAAGAAGAACTTTTTTATATGCGAACAAGAGGTATCACATTAACAGAAGCAAGTAAACTACAATTAAGTTCTTACTTTCAAGAAATAATTTCATTTATTCCCATTTCAAAAGATAAATGGGATTTGCTTGATAAACTTTTAAATGAGGCTTAATGGAAACAATACAAAATTTTCCTGAAATAACTAAGAAAGACTTTCCTCTTTTAAATAAGAACTTAAATTGTAATGAGCAAATTATTTATTTAGACCATGCTGCAACCACACAAAAACCAATACAAGTCTTAGAAAAAATTAATGAATACTACAAAAACTTTAATGCCAATGTACATAGAGGGGCACATCAATTAAGTACTAAAGCAACAGAAGAATTTGAAAATGCACGATATTTAATCAGCAAATATATAAAAGCGAATTCAGCAAAAGAAATTATTTTCACAAGAAATGCTACTGAGGCAATCAATCTAGTAGCTAGATCTTGGGGAGAATATTCATTAAAAGAAAACGATGAAATTCTCTTATCAATAATGGAGCATCATAGCAATATTGTTCCATGGCAAATGATTGCAGCAAAAAATAAATGCAAATTAAAATTTATCGGTATAGATAAAGATGGGAAATTAGATATAGAAGACTTTAAATCAAAACTTACATCTAAAACTAAACTTGTTAGCCTAGTACATGTTAGTAATACACTAGGGTGCTGTAATCCAATCAAAGAAATAACTAAATTAGCTAAACAAAAAGGTTCTTTAGTGTTAATAGATGCATGCCAAAGTTTGGCGCATCAAAAAATGGATGTAATTGATCTTAATATAGATTTTTTAGCTGGATCAGGACATAAACTATGCGGTCCTACAGGTATTGGTTTCCTCTGGTCAAGAAAAGAAATCCTAGAAAAAATTCCTCCTCTCTTTGGAGGTGGCGAAATGATTCAAGATGTTTTTGAAGAAACAAGTACTTGGGCAGAGCTACCACACAAATTTGAAGCTGGAACTCCTGCCATTGCAGAAGCAATAGGTCTTGCAGAAGCAATTAATTATATTAAAAATATTGGATTGAATGAAATTCATGAATATGAAAAGACTATTACTAAATATTTATTTGAAAAATTAAATCAAATAGAAAATATTGAAATCATAGGTCCATCGCCGGAGATAGACCCAGACAGAGCCTCACTTGCCACCTTTTATATAAAAAATATACATTCAAATGATATTGCTGAAATTCTTGATTCAAAAGGAATTTGCATCAGAAGTGGCCACCATTGCTGTCAACCTCTTCACAGACACATTGGAATTAAATCAACAGCTAGGATCAGCATGAATTTCACAACCAATAAGGAAGAAATTGATATTTTTATAGAAAAATTAAAAGATACTATTGATTTTCTAAAAATCAATTCTTAAATATTCAAAGCATTTTTTAAAAATTCCTGAGATTTTTTCATTACTACTTCTTTATTTTCAATATTTCTAAAACCATGCCCTTCATTATCAAAAAAAATAACTTCTGAATATTTATTATTCTGAATCAAAATTTCTTGAATTTTTAAAGTTTGTTTATAAGAAATAACTGCATCTTTTTTTCCATGAAACAATAAGATAGGTTTTTTTATTTTGTTAATATAATTTATCGGGGATCTATTAATATAATTATCATGGTTTTTTGCATAATTTCCTATCAAAGAATTTAAATAATCTTTTTCAAATCTATGAGTGTTGTAATGCATATCCTTCAAATCAATAACAGGATATTTACAAATTGCTGCTTTAAAAATAGACCCACATAATAAACAATTCAGGGCAGTTAAACCACCAGCACTATTCCCAAAAATTACTACTTTTTCACTATCAACTTGATTTGATTTAATCAATTCAAGAGCTAGTGATTTGCAATCATAAGAATCAACAATACCCCATTTAGAATTCAACCTCTCTCTATATTCTTTGCCAAATCCTGATGATCCTCCATAATTGACTTCAGCAACAAAAAATCCCTTCGACGTCCAATATTGAACTTCAGAATTATATGATCCATCAAAACATGAAGTTGGCCCGCTATGTGCTCTAACAAGGAGCGGTGGCTTTCTAAAATTTTCAACAAGCGGCTTATAAAGAAAAGAATGAGTAGATTGAGCCTCAAAACCTTTAAACCAAAATGTTTCAGGTTTTGAACAATCTTTTATATGATCAAAAAATATCTGCTCAGAAAAATTTGATAAAACTTTTTTTTCAAAATCAATTTCAAATACAATTCCCAAAAAATCAGATCCATAACCTTTTAAAAGAACTTTTTTTCGAAAAACACTGAAATCACTTATTGAAGTAAAAGGAGTAGAAAATTCCTTAACAAATTTAAGATTTTTATATTGTTCCACTATTAAATTATTTTCTTTTTTTGCTAGGCAAAATAAATTTTTTATAGTCCCTGAAAAAAATGTTATTCCGGAGACCCATTGTGGTGCTCCATATTCAAGCAAATTTCTCTCTACTCTTTTCTTAATAAAAATATTCTCAATTTCATTAATATCTAAAAACAACAAATTCCACCATCCAGAACTATCTTCAGAACATACTAAAAGTGTTTCACTTATCCAATAGGGTTGAAAAAAAGAAACGTTTTTTTTCGCATTTATAAGCTTATTTGAGAATTTTTTTATTTTTTGTACCTCTCCATCTAGATCTATTTGAGCAAAAAACAGATCATTTTTGTCCCAGGGCATATATGGAGAATCCCACTCTATCCAAGAAAGTAATCTAGCAGAAGTATTAGAAGATAATTCTCCAGCAAAATTTTTAAATTTTTTAATTCGATGAATATCTTGTTTAGTTTTTTTTAAATTTAAAGAAAATAAATAATCTCTATTATTTATCTCGCAAATTCCATACAAAAAATTTTTTTCAGAAATGACAAATGAAGAATCGAAATTTCCATCAATTGATTTAGATAGTTGTCTAGGTTCTTGAACTGAATCGAGATATATATTTTGACTTCTATAATTTGACGCTGCCTCTTTAAAAATTTGAAACCATACTGCCTTAGTAATCTGATCTATCCATATTAAATAAAAATTATTTTTAAAATTTATACATTTATATGCTTTACCACCATATCCATGAAAATTATTTTTAATATTATGCTTTTTACTTGTTAATTTCTGAGGAAACGCCCCTTTATCATTAAATGGTCTTGCAAAAATAGCATTCTCATTTTGACCTTCACCAACAACATCAATCCAAAAAATGATATCCCTAATAATAGTTAATTCCTTGTAAGCATTTTTTTTAGATTCAGTTTGCCTAACTTTTAACTTATCATCATTACTCATTTAAAATATAAAGAAAGTAAATTAAAGTGCTAGTATTTTTATAGCTAAACTCTTAATTAAAAACTTTTTAACGTGGCAAACCATTTTTCACAACTTGCAAAAAAGTCAAGAACAAGTGGAAGCTCAGAAAAAATTGCAAAAGAACAAACAGGTAAGCCATCTCTAGATATTTATAAACTTGGTGATGATGTGTTGAGAAAAAATTCCAAAAGAATCACTAAAGTTGACGAATCGATTAGAAAACTTGCTAGAGAAATGCTTCAAAGCATGTATGCAGCTAAAGGAATTGGACTTGCCGCACCACAAATTGGCATCAACAAGGAGCTTCTTGTGATAGATGTAAATTTTGAAGATTCAGCAGCAGAACCTTTAATATTAATCAATCCAGAAATTACAGACTTTGGAACAACTCTTAATTCATACGAAGAAGGCTGTTTGAGTATACCTGGCGTCTATTTGAATGTAGTAAGACCATCAACTATTAAATTAAAATTTAGGGATGAAATGGGTAGACCACGGAAAATGAAAGCCGATGGACTTCTAGCGAGGTGTATTCAACATGAAATGGATCATTTAAACGGAATACTATTTGTTGATAGAGTTACATCAAAAGATGATTTAAACAAAGAACTTATAAAGGAAGGGTTTAACGAAGAAGATGTAATTTCTATTAATTAATCTAATGACTGAAACTACAATATTTCAAAAAATAATTAATGAAGAAATACCCTGCGATAAGCTTTATGAAGATGAGTTTTGTATTGCTTTTAACGATATCCAAGCGCAAGCACCATTTCATTTTTTAGTGATTCCAAAAAAGCCAATCATCAGCCTATTAGATTGTATTGAAGAGGATGCAAATTTGTTAGGGCATTTACTTTTTGTTGGTAGCAAAATAGCTAAATCAAAAAATTTAACTAATTGGAGAACAGTAATTAATACTGGAGCAGAATCGGGACAAACAGTTTTTCATTTACATATTCATTTTTTATCTGGAAGAAAAATGAATTGGCCCCCAGGTTAAAACTCTCGAAAGAAAAGTTTATGGGTTATAAATAAGTAAAAACATAATGAATACACCAGATTCCTTAAATACAAAATCCAAAAATTTATTCAATTTAGTCTCAAAAAATTGGGAAGATCTAGACGATTCTCTCAAAACTAAATTAATAAAAATATGGAAGGTTTTAACTTATAAATGGCAATTACAAATTTTATTTAATCTACCTTTTCTCTTATGGTGGGTATTAGATAAATGTTTCCCAAAAGTTCATGAATTTAATACTACAATCTTAAATTACTTAAATTTACCTGACTGGGCACTTTCATTTATCGGCTTTGGTCAATAGACTGCTAAAAGTTATAATTTATTCTATAAAACTAGTCGAGTAATGAATAAAGAAGTTAATAATAAATCCAAAATATTATACCAATTACAAAAATTAAGGAAGCTGTCTCAGCCATTTTTTCTTCCAATAGATCAATGCAATGGACTTCAATTCATATGGCTTTTGATTTCTCTTTTATTTTGTGTTGGTGGAGTAGTACTTGTTGGTCTTACAGGCATAATTAGTTTTTTTGAAAACCTTCAACCAATATTTCTTGAAAAGTATTTTGGAGGTGTGGTAAGTACTGTCAATTCGATTTGGGCTGGTAGCTGGGGATTGCTTTTCTCTGCCTTATTTCTAATTGGATCAGGCAGCTTTTTTAGCTTGAGACGTCAATTAAAAAACCGAAGATGGTTACATTGGTTATTCCTTGCGATAATTGTATTAATGCTTTTAGCTGTAAACGGAATAAACGCAGGTATTGGTTTCATAGCAAGAGATTTAACAAATGCTTTAGTAGAAAAACAAGAAGATGGGTTTTATCGGATATTAGGGATTTACGCTTGTTGTTTCGCTGTGGCTCTACCTATACGTGTTTCCCAAATATTTTTTACATATAAATTAGGAATAATTTGGAGAGAATGGCTTTCAAAAAGTTTAGTCAAAGATTATATGACCAATAAAGCCTATTACCAATTAAATCCCAATGATGAAGAACAAACCGATGTAGATAATCCTGATCAAAGAATCACAGATGATACTCGAGCTTTTACCGGTCAAAGTCTTTCTTTCACATTAGGTATTTTTGATGCCCTACTAACATTTTCACTTAATATTCTTATTTTATGGAGTATTAGTACAACACTTACTTTTTCTTTATTCGGTTACGCTGCATTTGCAACTTCTATCCTTTTAATTGCTGGAAAAAATCTTGTAAAGATTGACTTTGATCAACTCAGATATGAAGCAGATTTTCGATATGGCTTAGTTCATATTCGAGATAATGCTGAATCAATAGCCTTTTACTCTGGGGAGAATCCTGAGCGAAGTGAAACTGAAAGGCGATTAGGAGAAGTGGTGAGAAACTTTAATTTACTGATTATATGGAGAGTAATAATAGACGTCATGAGAAGATCCATTAATTATGCTGGAAATTTCTTTCCATATCTAATAATGGCAATTCCTTACTTTAGAGGTGATATTGATTATGGACGCTTTATTCAGGCAAGCTTTGCATTTGGAATGGTTGAAGGTTCGTTATTTTTTATTGTTAATCAAATCGAAGAACTTGCAAAATTTACTGCTGGCATTGGCAGATTAGAAGGATTCCAATCAAAAGTTGAATCCATTAGTCAAACCAACCCAACAAGCAATCAAAACGTTATTTCAGATTACCCCTCAATTCTTATTAATAATGCTGACCTTTGCCCACCAGGATCAAATAAAACAATCATTAAAAATTTAAATTTAAGCATCGACAATAATCAATCACTTTTGGTTGTAGGACCATCTGGATGCGGAAAAACATCTTTACTAAGAATGATTAGTGGTTTATGGGAACCCGATCAAGGAGTAATTAAAAAACCAAAAATTGGGGAATTATTATTCATACCTCAAAAACCATATATGTTACTTGGTTCTTTAAGAGAACAATTATGTTATCCCACAGAAGTTAAGAAATTTAGTGATGAACATCTTACTTCTGTACTACATGAAGTAAATTTAAAAACCTTAGTGGATCGGTATCCTAATCTTGATATAAAACAAGATTGGCCACGAATTCTTTCCCTAGGCGAGCAACAAAGATTAGCTTTTGCAAGACTGTTACTAAATTCTCCAAGATTTGCAGTACTTGATGAAGCAACAAGTGCTTTAGATATTAACACTGAAAAAAAACTATATAGTTTACTAAAGGAACGAGAACTTTCTCTAATAAGTGTTGGACATAGACCTAGCTTAAAAGATTTTCACGAAAATATTTTAGAATTAAATGGACAAGGAGACTGGAAATTATTGACTTCTGATAAGTATAATTTTAAGGATTAACAAAAAAAATGAATTCTAAAGAAGAACAAACTAACTCAGAAATCACTAATTTAGAAAATGAGAGTTTTATAGAAGAGCAAAAAGATCCGAATCAGATCAATGAACAAATTGAAGACAATAAATTAGATGAAAAAACTATAGAAATTAAAGATGAATATAAATTTGGATGGAGTAGTTATTCTGAAATAACTAATGGAAGATTTGCAATGATTGGCTTCCTTGCAATAGTATTGATTGAATTATTTAGTAAACAATCGTTTTTAAAATGGGCAGGAATCTTATAATTAATCATCAAATCTAGAACTGTTATCTCTTGGTTTCTTCTTGTTTATTCCAACGTTATATCTACTATTTTGATTTTTTGAACTTGATCTAACTGAAGAGCTCACTCTACGCGTCTCACGTGGTTTTTTGGCTTGATTAGCATCTTTAAATGAAGCATCTTCTACTTGAGTTGTTGAAGTTTGCTGCCTAATAGAGGATCTAGTAGGTTTCTTTCTTAATGGAGAAGAATCAGTAGGAGCAGAGATATTATCTTGTTTAGAAACTGTACGATTCATTCTGGGTCTAGACCCTGTTTTAACTTCATCGCGAGATAAATTTCTTCTTTCACCAAAGTTGTTTGTTTCTGGTTGTTTACTATTTCTAACTTCAGAAGTCTGTCTTCTTCTCCTTCTTATAGGTTCGTCATTTTCAAACTGACTTATTTCTCTTGAAGATGGCCTACTTCTACTTGCTGCAGCTGAGGGTATCGCTCTTGAAACATTCCTCCTACGAGATCTCCCCTCCATATAATCTTCTTCAAATTCATCTTCTTGAGGTTTAAATCTTCTGGATGGTCTTTCGGATTCTTCAAACCTATCATAATCGTTATTAAATCGGCCTCTAGAATTTCTGGGACCATCAGAAATAGGATCATCATCAAAATAAGATGATCTTCTAGCTTGATCAGTAGCAACTCCCCTCAATCGCACACTTTCATATGCGAAAAAAACTGTAGTTCCTGCAAGTAAAAACTGACCAAACTGAAGGATAGGATCTAACCTCCAACCTTGAAAAAATAATATTCCTCCACACAAAAGTCCAATTGCTGCGAAGAAAACATCATAATCCCTTGCCAAGGCAGGCTTAAAGGACCTTAAGAAATAAAGGCCTCCTCCACATACCGCGAGAACTATACCAACAATACTGGCCCAATTGAGACTAGCATTGACCACATTCTTTCTCCAAAAATTTATTTTTTAAAGGGTTATTTATATCCCCTATATATATAGTGTACTTAAAACTTCTACAAAAACTAGCGTCTTCCGGTAGAAGTACGATCGAGGGAATCTTTCTGGCTAACAAAAATCAAAAATGCAGTGGCTGGAATAACGATTAGTAAAGCAGCCGCAATAAAACTACCTATCATTCCAACTGCTGAATTATTTGCAACTTCAGCAGAAAAATCTGCGGCTAGTAATAAATTTGAGATTTGAAACACTTTTTAAATATTAAATTCTCAATTTATAATACGAATTAAATACGTTTCAATGGGTTATTTATTAAGATGAGTTAAATAATTGTGATTTCTTGCTTGTAAACTCTCTTCAAATTTTAGATATTAGTTTAGGAATTTCTCTTTCATATCTAACTATAGTTTTTCTAATAAGATTAATACTTACTTGGTACCCAAAAATTGATTTAAGTAAAGGTTTATGGTTATTAATTTCAATACCATCAAGCTCTATTCTTAATTTAACAAGAAAACTAATTCCTCCTATTGGAGGTGTTGATGTTGGACCCGTAATTTGGATCGGAGTTATAAGCTTTTTAAGAGAAATTTTGGTCGGTCAGCAAGGGCTTATAAAACTTGCATTAAATACAAATATTTCATAGAAATAAGTAATTATTTCTCAGTAATTTGGCAATAATTCTTCTTCTACATATTTAGTATGAATCTTACCCTGCTTAAATTTAGATTTATTCAGTAAAGTTAGATGAAAGTTAATTGTTGTAGGAATACCAGTGACCGCACATTCATTTAAAGCCCTATTCATACGTTTAATTGCAGTATTACGATCTTTTCCCCAGACTATTAATTTACCAATTAATGAGTCATAGAAAGGAGGTATTTCATAGCCTGTATACACATGACTATCCACCCTTACACCAGGGCCACCTGGAGGAAGCCACCCAGTTATTTTTCCAGGTGATGGTCGGAAATTGTGAGAAGGATCTTCAGCATTGATTCTACATTCAATGGCATGACCGTTTAAATGGATATCATCCTGATTAAATTCCAAGTTTGCTCCGCTTGCGATTTTAATTTGCTCAGCTATTAAATCTACTCCTGTAACCATTTCAGTAACAGGATGTTCAACTTGAATCCTAGTATTCATTTCCATAAAATAAAAATTATCATCATCATCAACTAAAAATTCAACTGTCCCCGCTCCTTCGTAGCCGATACTTTTTGCAGCAGCAATAGCTGCGTTCCCCATTTTTTTTCTAAGCTCAGGGTTAATTGCAGGACTGGGAGACTCTTCTAGTAACTTCTGATGTCTTCTTTGAACCGAACAATCTCGCTCTCCTAGGTGAACAACATTACCCGACCTGTCGGCCAAAATTTGAATTTCTACATGTCTTGGCTTCTTTATAAATTTCTCCATATATAAACCATCATTACCAAAAGCTGCTTCTGCTTCGCCTTGAGCTGCTTTAAACATTTTTTCGAGATTATTAGAGTTTTCAACCAACCTCATACCTCTTCCACCTCCTCCAGCAGTCGCTTTAATAATTACCGGATAACCAATATCATCTGCCAATTTATAAGCCTCATCAACATTTGAAAGCAAGCCTTTACTGCCAGGTACTGTTGGAACTCCAACTGCTTCCATAGTTTCTTTAGCTGTAGATTTATCTCCCATAGATCTAATAGCTTTAGGAGATGGACCAATAAAAACTATGCCGTGATCGTTACACATCTCAGCAAATTTATCATTTTCAGCAAGAAATCCATAACCAGGATGAATAGCATCAACTCCTCTTGATGTAGCAGCAGCAAGTATATTTGGAATATTTAAATAACTCTTATTACTTAATGAATCCCCGACGCAAACCGCCTCATCAGCAAGCTGAACATGCAATGCTTTTTTATCTACAGTGCTAAAAACTGCAACTGTTGCAATGCCTAGTTCTCTACAACTTCTGACAATTCGTAAAGCTATTTCTCCACGATTAGCAATTAAAACTTTTTCAACCATTATGAAAATAAAATTGAAGAAATGAAATGACTTAAAATAAAAAATTATTTGCCAAAGTATTCAACAAATTTTTTTAGTGATCAGAGGACATTTTTTACAATACAACCTAAAACGTTATATATGTATAAATATTTGTTTTATGCAATAGAAAAATTATTCATGATATTCAAAAATACTCTTTTCGAACTACATCCTTATTTCAGCCAATAATGTATGATATTTTTAAGGTTTAGGTATCCCACGGTTGCTGAAAACCCTTTGCGGACGTGGCGGAATTGGTAGACGCGCACGTCTAAGGAGCGTGTGGCTTCGGCCTTGCGAGTTCAAGTCTCGCCGTCCGCATTTAATGTATTCTGGTTTGACTGCAATGAAAAAAAAATCAGTTGCAGTAGTTATTATTTCCAATGGTCCTGGTGAATTAACCACATGGGTAAATCCTGTAATAGATGAGCTTAACAAAGTAAATAAATCACTACGTGATGACGATAAACAAGATTTCACTCTTAGGTTAGTCCTTGTTCCTTGCCCAAATGCTACTGGTAAAGAATTTTCAGTTGCAAATTCATGGAATAAATTCGAATTAATTACAAAATCCAAAAGTTTTTGGAAATTATTAATAAATCCACATTCTTTTGCATATTGGCCAAAAAAAGGGGTAGTTATTTTCCTTGGTGGGGATCAATTTTGGAGCATTTTATTAGCTAAAAGATTAGGTTATTTAAATATCACATATGCTGAATGGGTTTCACGATGGCCTAAATGGTCCAACGCAATAGCTGCTATGAATGTAAAAGTAAAAGAGTCAATACCTAAAAGATATAAATATAAATGTAAGGTCATTGGCGATTTGATGGCAGATATCAAACTTAATAGCGAAATATCATTAAGAAATAAAGAAAAACATCATATTGCATTGTTGCCTGGTTCTAAGAAAGCAAAGCTTTCTGTAGGAATTCCTTTCTTCTTAGAAGTTGCAGATCATATCGCTGAAGAAAATCAAAATATAAATTTTATAATTCCCATTGCCCCAACTACTGATAAAAGTGAATATTTATTTTTTCAAAGCAATAAAAATCCAATTGCTAAATATTACTCATCAAAAATCAAAACAATTAAAAACTTCAAAGACTCTCGTTTTGATTATGTAATTGAAACATCAAAAAATACAAAGATTTATCTAATCAAGAAACATCCTTGCTATGAAATATTAAAAGAATGTGATCTTGCAATTACAACTGTTGGAGCAAATACTGCAGAATTAGCAGCAATTAGTCTTCCAATGTTAGTAGTTCTGCCAACTCAACATTTAAATATGATGAATGCCTGGGATGGTATTTTTGGAGTGATTGGAAAAATTTCATTCATAAATAGATTCCTAACTTTTATAATCAAAAATTTCTATTTTAAAAAAAAGAAATTTTTTGCTTGGCCAAATATTAAAGCTAAAAGAATGATTGTCCCTGAAAGGATTGGTAATATTTCACCAATAAAAATTGCAAGAGAAGTATTATTTCTTATTAAAAATAGAGATCAATTAAAAAGTATTAGGAATAATCTACACAAAGAAAGAGGCGATAAAGGTGCTGCAAAAAAACTTGCTTCTATAATTCTTAATTCAATAAAAAAACTTTAACAATTACCAGGGGTCATCAATTTCAAACTTTTCTGATTTTTTATTATCTTGAACAAAATTTTGTTCATCAAGTGGTTCAATATCTAAAGTTTCAGATGCATTTTGAATTGGTCTTTTCGAAGTTAAATTAGTAGTTGATTGTTTCTTTTGCTTAAAATCAATATTGTTTTTTTCATCTATTTGATTAACAATATTTTGATTCTGGATCTGATCAGAATCATCATTATCCATGTATAGCTTTTTTCTATTATTTAGTTCTTCTTCAGAACCCTTTATTTCAACATATTCAAGTTCATCTTCATAATCATCTTCAAAATCCTCTTCATAATCATCTTGTTCAACAACTTCTTCATATTCCTCGACCAAATTGTTTTGCTGTTCTGATTCAGAACCTGAAAGTAACTGATTCTCAACAGGTACAAGATTTGCTGAGTATCCATTTACTTCCCTTTCATCCCATGAAGAACCCCCGACTCCAAGTTTCTCTAGTAGACCGCTACTTAGTTGCTTCAGTTTTTCTTCCGCACCTTCATAAACAATAATCCTATCAGTACCACTACTTACAATTTCCTCAACAGGTATTTCCCAAGTACTTAAAACTCCCTCGCCTAAGAGCGGCACACCAACAGCACCCATAACAAGAGATATCAAATCCCCAGTCTCAATATCAAAAGAAAAGCCAAGAACTCTTCCCAAAAGTTGTCCAGATTCTGTAATCACTTGACAATTAATTACCTTCCCATACCTTTCTGGAGAAAAACTTTCACTCAAAGAATCTAGGGAGTCAACTAATATGACATCTCCAACTTGCTTAATACTTTCTAAAGGCATCCATTTTGGCAAACCTGGTAAAAATCTTGTAAGTGGATTATCTCTTAGTCCCAAAGCGACCACCTCTCTTCTATCAATATCAACAACAACCTCGCCGACTACTCCTAGCCGTCTTCCAGTATCAGTAGTTATCACTTGTGTTCCCATTAATTCTGACCTTAACCATAAACGTTCACTAGGAACCGAGTTAGGGAGATTCTTATTAGCAGATGTGTTAGACAAGCTCATAAATTTCTTTTTATCATTCTGACGTATAAATTTAAAAAAGTGTGTTTATGCAGCATTTGGTAACCCAAGAACTTGAGTATTAGCACCTCTTGCTTGTGCGACCCCAATTGTTCGTTCAGATGCACTAATCATAGGCCTTCTATGACTTACGACTATAAATTGAGCATTTGATGACTGATTTGATATTAGTTTTGACAACCTTTCAACATTAATGCCATCTAAAAAACTATCAACCTCGTCTAATGCATAAAAAGGTGAAGGCTTATACTTTTGCAAAGCAAATAAAAAACTTAAAGCAGTTAACGATTTTTCACCACCTGACATAGACGCTAATCTTCTGACATTTTTTCCCTTGGGATGAGCCACTAAAGTTAATCCTCCTTCTAAAGGAGAATTAGGATTTTCAAGTTGAAGAAATCCATCTCCATCAGATAAATTTGCAAAAATTTCTCTAAAATGTCTATCAACTTCTGTAAATGCTTGCATAAAAGCTTCTTGACGCATCGTAGATACAGTTTCTATTCTCAGCAATAATTCAGATCTTTCATTAGATAGAATTTCTAATTTTTCTCGCAAACCATTTAATCTCTCAATTAATTCTTCTAGTTCATCAAGAGCTAACATATTGACAGGTTCTAAGCTTTCTAGTTTGGCATTTATAATCGAAATTTCTGATTGCAAAGATTCAAGACTCTTCCCTTCATATTCTCCAAACTCCGGGGACGGATTAGGTAGATCTTTTTTATAATTTTCTAATTTTATTTTTTCGCTCCTCATCTCTTCTTTAAGGGAATGCATATCCCTTTCAAGATATTCAAGCTTTAACAGATAGTTATTATATTCTTGCCTTTTATTTGAAATTGAAGAGTTTAATTCATCTCTTTTCCTTCTCAATAAACCTAAATCCCTTTCCAGGGAATTTTTTTGATTATCGAGATCTAAAAGCTCTTTTTTAAATTTATCTCTTTTTTCTGTCCATTCACTATGAGCAATTGCAAGTTGTTTAATAGATTCCTGCAAGTTTTTTTCTTGTAGTAAATTAATTTTTAATGAATTGTTGATACGCTCTTTATCTAAAGCAAATTGATTCTTTTTATCTAATAATGTATTTCTTTCCTTAATAAGTAATTCAAGTTTTTTATCAAGATTATTAAAATCCTCATTAAAAGCTATTAATGATGATTTTTGATTTTTTTCATAATTTGCCTTTTGAATGGTTTGTAATTGATTCAACTTATCGTGATAAGGCTTCAATTCATCTTTTAAATGACCTAACTCGTTAACTAATAAATTATTAGCAGTATCAAGTTTATTTAATCTCAATTTACAATCCTCAAGTCTTTGCGAGACAACTTTAAGAGAATCTTGATTTACTTCAATTTCTTTATTAAATGAAGCACAATCCTCAATAATTTGACTGCGGGTTGAATTTAATTTACTAAGTCTATTATTTTTTATTATCAAATCATTATTTGACTCTTTTAAAGCTTCTTCAATAACTTTTAATCTTTCTTTAATAGGACTGGAATCATCAATATCATTATTAATTCCAAACCTATAAGCCAAATCTTTATTTAACTTACTACCTCCTGTAATAGCTCCACTTGCTTCTAATAATTCACCACTTAAGGTAACCAATCTATTTTTTTGTGTAGATAACCTAGCTGAAGATAAGTCTGAAAAAACCAAAGTATCTCCAAAAACATATCGAAAAACATCGGAATAGACTTCATCAAAAGTAATTAGATTAATAGCTTTATCAATAAATCCATTCTCCCTGTTATTTTCAAATCTTGAAATTGCATAATTCTTTTTTTGACTTTTAATTCTATTTAAAGGTAAAAAAGTTAATCTACCCGCTTTCTTCTTTTTAAGAATTTCAATTGCTTTTGCAGCAATATGATCATTATCAACAACAATTTGTCCTAACCTATTTCCAGCAGCAATTTCTAATGCATATCTATTTTTCTCACTGACCTCTCCAAGTTGAGCTACATAACCATGTATACCCTCTAAACCTGCCTCTAAAAGAATCCTAAGAGCATAAGAACCTCTAGATTCGTTTAAAGCTTCCTTCCTGCTTTCGAATCTAGATAAATCCTTTTCAAGCCTTAATTGCTCGTTATTTAGCCTTGATTTAGTTTTAATTAATAAATCAATTTCATTTTTTAAAGAATTAATTTCTGCGCTGTTACTTGCCAAGTTTTTATTCTTTATATCGGATGTCTCTTTTTTGCTTTGATTTCCCTGAAAAAGTTTCTTCTTTTCTAAGTCTAAGGATTCGATCTGCGACATTATCTCATCTTTTTGTATATTATTCTGAATAGTTTCTTCTTCAATTTTCCTTTTTTTTATTTCGATAGGATTAATTTGATTTTTTATACTTTCAAGCTCAGCATTTAATTTGATACTTTGTTTTGAAAATTCTCCAGATTCTCCAGCCGCATCAGAAAGTTTTTTTCTGGAATGTTTGTGTTTTAAAGTGAGATCATCAATTTGCAAGTTCAATTGATTTAAAAAATTATCATCGAAATTTTCTTTTCTCATCTTTTCTGACTCAATATTTCTTTTAGAAATTGCAATTTCATCTCTCTGCTTTTGTAATTTAATACCTTCTTCTTTATTCAGGCTAGATATCCTATCAAGTTCTCTCAAGCTAGAATTAATACTTCCAATATCAGAATTAACTTTAATCAATTTATCCTCGCCTTTCTCCTTAAGCTCATCAACAAGTATTTTCAAAGCATCTTCACAGACTGATATTTCTTTACTAATAGATTCTTTTTGTTTATTAAATAAAATTTTATTTTTTTCAATTTCACTTTCTTTTTTTTCTATAGATTCAACATGTTTAACTTGTTTTTCATAAATAAGAACTTTCTCTAATTCCATTATTTGTAATAGTTTTGCCTTTAACTCTTTATATCGCTTTGCTTTTTCACATTCTTTTTCAAGCTTATTTTTACTAGATTGCAATTCATTTTCTAAAATTTCACATCTTTCTTGTCTTTCGAAAACGTCATTTAATTTTGCATTAGTTTGTTCTATTCTTGTATCAAACAGTGCGACTCCTGCTAATTCATCAATCAGATTTCTCCTCTCCTTATTATTCATTGATACTATTCTTGTTACATCACCCTGCATAACAACATTGCTGCCCTCAGGATCAACACTAATATCTCTTAATATTCTCTGTATTTGTTGCAAGGTACATTGTTTGCCATCAGAAGTATAAGTAGAAGCATAAGAACCCCCTGGCATAAGCCTTAATTTTCTAGAAACTAACCACTCTTTTTGACCTTTATTAAGGGCAATTTCTTCTTCTTCTAGTTCCAAAGGCTGAAGGTCCTCTCTGGGAGACCAATCTTGAATATTAAATTTTACCGATACAGATGTTTCTGATGACTTACCCTCTTTAACTTTAGAGTTATTTATTAGATCTGGTAATCTTTCAGCCCTCATACCTCTGCTATTAGCTAGACCTAAACAAAATAAAATTCCATCTAAAATATTACTTTTCCCAGAACCGTTAGGACCCGTGACCACAGTAAAACCTTCTTCAAGAGGTATTTTTACATTTCCCCCAAAAGATTTAAAATTTTCAAACTCGACCTGATTGATATGTACCAATCTCAAGTCTCAATAGCTAAATAAGAATAACTAATTTGCAAAAATTCTCAATAGGAATATTACGTTTATTTATAAATGAGTATTAATAACTTTTGCTCAATCTGCAAAAATTACCCGAAATTTCAAACAAGCCATAAAGAAGTTCACCATCCAAAATGAATCTATAATGATCAGACTCCAATTTTTCAGAAGCACTTTTAAATATTCCATGATCAATTCTTTTTACAAACCCTCTATTATCAGAAAGTTCATGTTCTACCCTAGATAACCATACAAGTCTATGATTTGGCTGCTTACTAATTTCTATAGAAGCTTGATTTAATAAAGGTAGTTTTAAAAATTTCCAAGTTAAACAATCTATGCCATTTTCAACAAGAAAATCATAATGAATATCGAACGAGTTAACGGAATAAACCTTATGTTCAAGCAAAACCCATTTGTTCATTATATAATTGATAAATAAACCGAATCTATTTGCAAAACAAATTTGAGATAAAGATATATTTTGTTAAAGATGGTTAATGTTATTTAATTACCTGCATCAGGTACGAATCTTAAAGCAATGAATAGCAAACTTCCAGCTCCAGCGATAGCTGCAGCTATTAATCCAAAATCTGTAGGGATTGTGCGAGATGCAAAAATTAAGGATGCAAATGTAATATCCATGATGAAATTTAAACTCATTAAATAAATTCAGTAATAGCTTAACAAAACCTTCTTACAGAACAGTGTAGATAAATAAAATGTAAATAAACTTTTATATGTTTTTATTCTATATTAATCGAACAATTCTTTAGATAAGGGTTCCAAATTAAGAAAATAGGGTCTAATCTTAAAATAAATAAGTTTAAATAATGGAGACTTACCATCCTCCCAAAGAAGTAGAAGAAAAAGAAAATAACTCTGATCTTCCTGAAAAAGAAGTTATTTCGGAAAAATGGTTACTTGAAAAAATTGACAGTTTAATACCTTTAATCAAAGAAAAATGGCCTAACATTGCACAACAAACCCTTGAAGCCACTAAAGGGAGTATTGATGATTTAGTTGAAGTAATAGCTAGCCATAGTGGAACCTCAGTAATTGGAATAAAAAGCCAACTATTTGAAATCATTGATTCAATAAGAGAAAACAATTGGGAAATATCAGAAAAAATTGAACCTATCGAAAGTCAATTAGAAGAATTATTAGAAGAACTTAACAATACACTTAGACCAAAAATAGAAAATCCAATAAGAAAAAAACCACTATTATCTATTGCTATTGCGGCTGGTATTGGTTTACTAATAGGAACTCTCCTTAATAATGGCAGAAAATAATATGGAAAAACCAAAAAATAAAAACTTTGCAAGTACCGCCTCGAGAATTTCAGCGATCGCAAGTTCAGTGATGGATTTGCATGTAAGAATAGCTCTTCAAGAAGTAGATAGAGAAAAAAGAAGATTAATTAGTGGTGGAATATTTTTGGCAATTGGCAGTACATTATTATTATTAGTACTAATTTGCATCCATATTATTTTTTATCTTTTTCTAACGAAATATAATAACTGGAATATTGAATATAATTTATTACTCATAATATTTATCGATTTATTTCTTGCAGGCTTAAGTTTGAAGCTTGGAGGAAAATTAGCTAAAGGACCTTATCTTCCTCAAACATTAGAGGGTTTAGGTAAGACAACAAAGGCAGTTTTAGGCAAAAAATAAATTACCTTATTAGGTACTTTATCCATCTACAATCTATTCCCCCATTGCTAACGGGAATTTTCAATGAAGATTTCATTTTCAAATATTTTGTTAGTTTTGGATTTCCACTTAGCAGCCAAAATTCCCAACCTGAAAAATTGTTCTTTAGGAAGATTCCCATTTGTTCATATAAACAAACCAATTCATTTTCATCGCCTAATTTTTTGCCGTATGGAGGATTACATATGATTATTCCAGGAGTGCAACTTAATTGGAGTGCTAAAAAATCATTATTTATAAGCTCAATATAATTTTCGAGTCCAGCATATGATATGTTTACATTCGCCTGCTCAAAAACCTTTTTATTAATTTCACACCCTATTATTTTTGGTAATTTTTCATAATTTATAATTTTATTTTTTGCCTTATTTTTTTCATTAAGATAGATATCTTTCCTAAAGTCCAACCAATTTTCAAAAAGATATACTTGATCAATATTTATGGGAACTCCAAGAAATTGGTTGACTGCCTCAATTAAAAAAGTACCCGAGCCACACATAAAATCTATTAATGGAACTTTGCCATTCCATTGAGTCATATTTATCAATCCAGAAGCTAAATTTTCTTTTAATGGAGCATTTCCAATTGCGGGTCTATAGCCTCTTTTGTGTAAGCTTTCTACGCTGCTTTGAAGACTAAGAATTGCTTTATTATTATTTAGATGCAAATGAATTATAAAATCAGGATTATCTAGAGCAATATTTGATCTTTTATTCCAAACTGTCTGTTGCAAATCTGTTATAGAATTTTTTACTTCAAGAGCTGTGAAATGAGTATGACTTAAAGAAGATGTTCTCCCAGTTACTTGAACATTAAAAGTTTTATCAAAGTGCAACCAATTTAACCAATCAAATGAATCTCTAACCCCCGCATATAAAGATTGCTTATCATAGCAATTAAAACTTGCAATTTCTCTATAAAAACGAAAAGCTAATCTGGAATAGAAATGAACTCTATAAAAAGTTTCAAAATCACATTCAAAATTAATAAATCTTTTATAAGTATTAATATTAAAGCCGCCTAAATTTGAAATTTCTTCTGCTAAAGATTTCTCTAGTCCCTCCGGAGATGATGCCACTACATTCATATACGATAAAACTTAGTAAAAAAACTATTCAATAACCATTTTGCCTGTCAGAATATAAATGTCCAATTGGACTAGGTGATCTCAACCGATGTTTCGGACAGCGGTTCGATTCCGCTCAACTCCACTATTTGGGGTTGTAATGGTTTCGACGGGGCATAAGGAAGGTGACTGAAGCCGGCTCGGTTAGAGCAAAAACACAAATGCTAACAAAATCGTTAGTTTCTCCCGTCAAACAGCACCAGTTGCTGCTTGATCCTAAAGGAGATGGGGTTATATCAGCCTTATCAACCAAATGATACGAGGAGTCTGGAAGGACTCCACTTTTTAAATAACTAAGAAGTTGTAGTGGATAATTTATGAGAGTGTAAATATTGCTGCAATTACTTGTATTAAAAAGAATTTTTTTAATTTTATAGGTATAAATACTGAGAAGATAAGTTTTAAATTAATTTATCTTATTAAGAAATCCAATCTTGCAAAATGGAATCTAATAAAAAACTAAATGACTTGATAATAAATCTCAAACCAAAAGTTATTAGATTCACTGGTGAAAAATTTCCCAATGAACTATGGAATAGTGGTTGTCAAATCAAAAAAAATAAGAACATAGCTAGCTAAAAATTTAATTAATTACTCGAAAAAGGATTTTTCGGCATTTTTTTTAAACATTTTTGTGAAACCTCCTGTAGTACTTTAAATTCATTTTTTTTTAAATTCCAATTAAATACATTAGATATATCTATAACTTGAGATTTTTTTCGCATTCCAACTAATGGAATAGTTCCTTGATAACAACACCAATTAATTGCTACTTGCGCTTGGGAAACTGATCTTTGATGCGCAATTCTTTTTAGACACCTCCGCAATTCATATGTTGGTTTTTTATAGTTTTCAAATAAGGAATTACGAATAAAACTTTTTTCTTTATTTTCTTCTTTATCAGGATCAATACAAAGTATTCCAAAGGACAAAGGACTATAAGCGAAGAAATCAATATTATTTTCGTCGCAAATTTTTTTTACCTGATATTGTTTTCCTAAATCGGGAGCAAGCAAAGAAAACTGTATTTGAACACTCTTTAAGTGCTGATCTCTTTTTGCTAAAAAATTAATTAATTTCATCAATCTTTTAGGGCCTATATTTGATAAACCTATTTGAAAATCAAAGCCTTCATCTTTTAAATCGCAAAGATTATTCAACAGCCCTAATTCCTGCCAAGGATTGTATTTTGCAGTTGACCAATGTAATTGCACTATATCTAATTTGTTATTAAGTCTCTCTAAACTTTTCAAAAAAGGTTTATTGAAGCCTCTATTACCTATTCTCCAGGGATAAGGTGCAAGTTTGGTTGCTATTTGAATTCTTTTTTTCTTTGCTGAAGGAGTATTTAGTAAAAATTTTCCTATCAACAATTCACTTCTACCCTGAAGATTCCCAGTACCGTAAGAATCTGCAGTATCAATTAGATCGAAACCTCTTCGTAACGCTTCATCATATGTCTCACGTAAATCATCGTCATTTGTAGATTGGTAATTCCAGAAAAGCTTATTCCCCCAGGACCACGTACCTAATCCAATTCTTTTCTTCACTAGCCAATTTAAATAAGGAACTTTATAAGGTTATCTAAAAATATTAACTTCTTTAAAATATTTCAAAAAATAAGTTTTAAAGCATTATAAATCAATTTCTCTTGACATTAAGAAATTATTCTCCAAAGTAAGAGAAATAAAAATAAAAAATTGTTCATTACCGTTTGCGGACAAAAAGGGGGGGTGGCCAAGACCTGTACAAGTATTCACCTTGCAAGTGTTTGGCATTCTGAAGGTAAAAAAGTTTGCATAGTCGATGCCGACAAGAATAGATCTGCTTTAGCATACGCATCAAGAGGCAACCTTCCATTTCCAGTTTTCCCCGTCAATTCAGCTGCTAAAGCATCAAGATCATCAGAAATTGTAATAACTGATGGCCAAGCTAGCAGTGATCAAGAAGAACTTAAACACTTAGCGTATGGTTCAGATTTAGTTATCTTACCTACAACTGCAAAAGCAAGATCAGTAGAATTAACTGTTGAACTAGCTAATTTATTAAGCAACTTAAAAGTTAACCATGCTGTAGTAATAGTAAAAGTTGATTTTAGACAGCAAAAAGCAGCGCAACAAGCCAAAGCAGCTCTAGAAAATTTTGGTTTATATGTTTTTGATACATTTATACCCTTACTCTCAGCATTTGATAAAGCAGAAGCCTCCGGCAATGCTGTATTTGAAGCTGTAGACGATTTAGGTAGATCAGATCCTCGTCGAATGACGGGCTGGTCTGCTTATTGTTCAATTGCCTCACAAATTCCATGCCTGATTTCGAAGCCCTCATCCGACACCAACAACTTAAACAACCAACAACCAATAAGCGCTTAAAAGTAGTTGATTCTCCTAATTTTGAAGAAGAAAAAAAAGAAGAAGCAATAATTAGACAATCTGGATTATTAGTTAATTTTTTTGGAGGTTTTATAGGCTCTGTAATTGGAACTTTAACAATACTGTTTCTATATATAAATGAATATCTACCATTAGATTTACTAAAACTTAAGTAGTATATTCGCTATTTATTTCAACATATTTTTTAGAAAGATCGCACCCCCAAGCTGTGCCTTTCGATTCGCCTGAATTTAGATTAATCATAATTTTTACAATATCATCTACCAAATATCTACCTTTCATTCTGGACTTAATATAGTCTGTGACTTTTTGTGGATCATATTTATTTAACTTGCCTTTTTCCAAAATGTGGGCGTTTCCTATATACAAGTCAACGTCATTTAAATTAAATTTAACTCCAGAATTACCTGCAGCAGAAATGATTCGTCCCCAATTTGGATCACAACCATGTATCGCAGTTTTTACCAAAGCAGAATTACAAATAGATTTCGCGATCATAATTGCATCATCTGTATTTTTTGCTCCTTGAACCAAAACTTCTAATAAACAATTTGCTCCCTCTCCATCCCTTGCAATATTTTTTGCCAAGTTCTGACATACAATATCAATCCCTTGTTGGATAATTGGAAAAAACCTTTTTTCAATTTTCTCTCCTGCATTTATTCCAACAAAAGAATCATTTGTGCTTGTCTCTCCATCAACTGATATTGCATTAAAAGATTTTTGAACCGCAATAGCAATCATTTTGTCCCATTCTTCTTTTTGAATACCCACATCACAGGTTAGAAAAGCAAGCATTGTAGCCATGTTGGGGTAAATCATTCCTGAACCTTTTGCAAATCCTGCTATTTTTATTTTTCTACCTTGAATAATCGTCTCTATTGACACTTTTTTCAAAGTCAAATCAGTAGTTAAAATTGCTTCTGCTGCATTTGCAAAATTATTACCCTTTAAATCACTAACTAAATTCGGTAAATTTTTTACTAAATCATTTATTTGTATTGGGACACCAATTACACCAGTTGAGCACATTAAAACTTCTTCTTCTTTTATTCCTAAAAGTTCCGCAATCTTTCCTGTAGCAATTTGAAAATGTTGAATACCAAGATTTCCTGTACAAGCATTTGCTTGACCAGAATTAATTAGTATTGCTCTTACAAAACCTGAAGTTGTTTTAATCCTTTCCTCACAAATATCCACACAAGAAGCTCGAACAATTGACTGGGTAAACATTCCACTAAAAATACTTCCTTCTGGAGCGAGTATTAGTGCTAAATCTTTTTTATTAGAAGCTTTTAAACCAGCAGATATCCCAGCAAAAAGAAACCCCTTGGGTGTTACCTTACTGTCATCAACAAACGACCAATTGGAATCTAACTGGCTCAAACTTTTTGGTATTTTAATTCATACTAACTACTCTTTAAAACTAAAGAAACTAAGTAATTAGATTATTATTAATTATATGGATATTCTTCAAAAATTAAAAAACAACCAAAGAAGGATTGGTTTAACAGGAGGTATTGCAAGTGGGAAGACAACTATAACTAATTACATAAGAAAACATAAAAACATACCAATATTAGATGCAGATCATTTTTCAAGAGAATTAATCAAACCAAACACATATGGATATAAGAAAATTTTAGATTATTTTGGAAATAAAATTATTGATAATAAAAGCAATTCAGAAAGGGAAATAAACAGAAAAATTTTAAGGAACATTATTTTTAAACATTCAGAAAGCAAGGAATGGATTGAAAAACTACTTCACCCTTTAATTAAAGAAAGAATGATAGAAGAATGCAGTCAATACAGAAATAATCAAACTATAGTATTGGTTATTCCATTATTGTTTGAAGCAAAATTTGAAGATATTTGCACTGAAATATGGTTAGTTAAATGTCCTAAAGAAATACAAAAAAACAGACTTATCACAAGAGATAAAATTAGCGAAAAAGAAGCATATGAATTGATAAATTTTCAATTAAGTTTTGAAGAAAAAAGAAAATTCTCAGATATTATTTTAGAGAATTCGGATGATCAAAATAAATGGATCAATACAATAAAAAAGCTTCTTTAAGATTTAGCTATTTAATTTTTCCATAAGAAGTTTATTTGCAAGTTTAGGGTCTGCTTTACCTTTTGTTCTTTTCATAAGTTGACCAACAAAAAAACCAAGTAACTTAGTTTTGCCATTTTTAAATGCTTGAACTTCATTTGGATGTTCATTTATAAGTTCATCAATTATTGGTGAAATACTTGAAGAATCGGATATCATTGCCAACCCTTTTTCTTCAACTAATTTTTTCGGGGAAATATTTTTTTGAATAAGTTCAGGTAAAATTTCTTTTGCAATTTTTCCACTAATTATATTTTTTGAAATCATGTTGATCATTTCAGCAAGATTTTCAGGACTAAGCTTTAATTCACTAAAACTTAGTTTGTTTGATTTTAAATAGCCCACAATATCACTTGTTACCCAATTAGAAGCTAGTTTAGCCTCAGCACCATTTGCTACTGTTTGTTCAAAAAAGTTTGCCATGCTTATTTCATCAGAAATTACCCTTGCATCATATGCAGACAACCCAAATTGACTTACGTATTTATATCTTTTCTTTGAAGGTAATTCTGGTAGTTCTTTAAACCATATTTCTTGTTGGGCTTTTGTTATTTCAATTGGACCTAAGTCAGGATCAGGAAAATATCTATAGTCACTGCTACCTTCTTTTAATCGCATACTTTTCGTTAATTGCTTAGCTTCATCCCATAACCTTGTTTCTTGGAAAATTTTTCCTCCATTTTCATAAACTTCTATTTGTCTGGCTATTTCATAATCACAAGCCTTTTGAATTGCAGAAAATGAATTCATATTTTTTATTTCCACTTTGGTACCAAAAGGAGCATTAGGTCCTTTTCTAACTGAAATATTGACATCGCAGCGTAATGAACCCTCTTGCATATTTCCGTCAGATACCCCTAGATATCTAACTGTTCTTCTAATCTCTGAAGCATATTCAGATGCCTCTTTACCTGATCTAATATCTGGTTTACTTACAATCTCACAAAGTGCTATTCCGGCACGATTGTAATCAACTAAAGAATACTTAGAGCCAGCTAATCTATCACTTCCTGAATGGACTAGTTTTCCGGCGTCTTCTTCCATATGTAGCCTTTCTATACCAATTTTTTTGATATAAGGTTCTTTGTCCTTTTCAATTATTTCAACCTCTAACCAACCATTTTCAGCTAGTGGCTCATCAAATTGTGAAATTTGATAATTTTTAGGAAGATCAGGATAAAAATATTGTTTTCTATCAAATTTACAATGTTCTGCAACGTTTAAATTTAATGCTAACGAAGTTTTTACAGCATACTCAAGAACAGTCTCATTCAGAACTGGAAGAGTTCCTGGTAACCCACAAACTACAGGATCTATATGGGTATTAGGTGCATCACCAAAAGCTGTTGACGCAGATGTGAATATTTTACTTTTCGTATTAAGCTGTACATGAGTTTCCAAACCAATCACAGCTTCCCAAGATTCCAAATTGTTCATTATTAAAAGTCTCTTTATTAATATTATTGGATATAAAGGAAAAGAGGACCAAAACACAAATAAAAATATTAATTTTTAAATGGCACAAGAAACCAAAAATTCAATATTAATCATTGGAGGTGGACTTTTAGGTTTATCTATTGCTTATGAATTTTCTAGAAATAACTACAAAGTTTTAGTTTTAAGCAAAAACAGAAATGAATCAGCTGGATTTGTTGCTGCAGGAATGTTAGCTAGTCATGCCGAAGGGCTCGAAGATGAATTACTAAAATTTGGCCAAGAAAGTCAAAATCTTATTCCAAAGTGGATAAAAAGTATTGAACAAGATAGTAATATTAAATGCGGTTTAAAAAAATGTGGCATAGTAGTTCCTTTTAAAAACAAAAAAGATCTTGAAGAGTTTCCAACTTATGAATATGGAAAATATTTAAATCACAAAGATCTTCAAACAGAAATTAAGGGAATGAATTCTATTTGGAAATATGGTTTGCTTTTTGAACAAGATGGTCAAATAGATAACCGAAGAAGACTGATGCGTGCTCTTGAGAGAGCATGCTCCTTGCATGAAGTCGAATTTCATGAGGGATCAGAAGTAAAGGATCTGACATTCGAAAAAAACAAAATTACAGGTGCAACAGTTTTATGTGCCACTGGGGAAATAAAAAAAATTAACTGCGAAAAAGCAATTATATGCAGCGGTGCTTGGAGTAAAAAAATTTTTAATAAGATTCCAGTCTTTCCTGTAAAAGGACAAATGCTATCAATACAAGGTCCAACAAATTTTTTGAAAAGAGTTATTTTTGGTCCAAAAACTTATCTAGTTCCCCGTGATGATGGACTTATCATAGTTGGAGCGACAGTTGAAAAAGATTCAAAATTTAATCAGGGTAATACTCCTAATGGAATAAAACAACTGCAAGAAGGCATTCGATCCTTATTGCCAGAAGCTATTAATTGGCCTCAAATGGAACATTGGTGGGGATTTAGACCTTGCACACCAGATCTAAAACCAATAATTGGAAAATCAAAAATTGAAAATCTTTTTATAGCTACAGGACATTACAGAAATGGGGTTTTATTTTCTGCAATAACAAGTGATCTTCTTTTAAAAATAGTTCAAAATAAAAATCTCAAAGAAATAGAAAAAAGCTTTTTAGAAAAATTTAGTTTAGATAGATTTGCGATTTAAATTTTAATTTTCAGATCGCCATTTCGAATCAGAAGTTTCCCATTCACACAATTCCTCTTTGTTGAACCATAGATCAATTTCAAATTTTGCTGTATCTTCTCCATCAGACCCATGAATAATATTCCTCCCAATATCAATAGCTAAATCACCTCTAATTGTTCCAGGCTCTGCTTCCAAAGGTTTTGTTGCGCCTATTAGTTTTCTAGCACTCAAAATAACTCCTTCGCCTTCCCACACCATTGCTACAACAGGGCCACTTGAAATAAAGTCTACTAAATCACCAAAAAAGGGTCTTTCTCTATGTACTCCATAATGATTTTGAGCAAGTTCTTTTGAAGGAATTAATTGCTTTAATCCCACCAATTTAAATCCTTTTTTTTCGAATCTGCCAATAATCTCAGAAACATATCCTCTTTGAACGCCATCTGGTTTAATTGCAATAAAGGTTCTCTCTTTGGTCATTTAGTTAGTAATCACTCTATGTATATTCAACTTTTAGGTGGTAACTTGGCAAGTAATCATTAAAATAAAAGATATTGATTTGAGTTATTTTCAAAAACATTTATTAATCACTAAGACATAAATTGACCAATTTTGAACCGAAAAAATTAAAGAATATTTGGACTATTGAAGATAGTATTTCGACTTATAACATAGACAAATGGGGAGATAAATATTTTTCTATAAATTCCAAAGGAAATATATCAGTAACTAAAGATATAAAATCTGAAAATAAGATAGATCTTTTTAAACTTGTCAAAGAACTTAAGAGCAGAGAAATAAATCCTCCATTAATCATAAGATTTAATGATATTTTGAAAGATCGCTTAAATGCTTTACATGACTCTTTTTTAAAAGCAATAAAAACCTATAAATATAAGAACATTTATCAAGGCGTTTTTCCTGTCAAATGTAATCAACAGAAAAATGTACTAGAAAAGATAATAGAGTTTGGTAGCCAATGGAATTTTGGTTTAGAAGTAGGAAGTAAATCAGAACTATTAATTGGCCTTGCACTTCTTGAAAACCAAAATTCATTATTAATATGCAACGGATATAAAGATAAAAAATATATTGAGATTGCTACTTTGGCCAGAAAACTCGGCAAAAATCCAATAATAGTTATTGAACAACGAGATGAAGTAAAAAGAATTATTCAAGCAGTTCAAGAACTTAACGCGACTCCATTGATAGGAATTAGAGCAAAGTTATCAAGTAAAAGTAGTGGGAGGTGGGGTAAATCTATTGGAGATAATTCCAAATTTGGATTATCAATCCCAGAAATTATGTTGACAATAAAAGAACTAAAAGAAGCAGATCTTATCAACGAAATGAAATTGCTCCATTTTCATATAGGCAGTCAAATAAGTGATATTGCTGTGATCAAAGACGCATTACAAGAAGCGAGCCAAATATATGTTGAACTGTGTAAACTAGGAGCCCCAATGCAATATATCGACGTTGGGGGAGGATTAGGAATAGATTTTGATGGAACTAAAACCTCCTCCAACACTTCTACTAATTATTCTCTTCAAAATTATGCTAACGATGTAGTTGCAACTATTAAGGATTCATGTGAAATAAATAATATCAAGCATCCAACAATAATCTCAGAAAGCGGAAGAGCAATAATTAGTCATTGTTCAGTTTTGATTTTTAATGTCTTAGGAACAAGCCATGTCAGTTCCAAACTACAAATTTTTGATAAAAAAAATCAACAATTAATAATTTCAAATTTACTTGAAACTTTCTATGAATTAAAAAAACTTAAAAATAAAAAAATAAATTTATCTCAAATTATTGAACTATGGAATGATGCAAAAAAGTTTAAAGAAGATTGCTTAGTCGCTTTTAGATTAGGATTTTTAAGTTTGGCAGAAAGAGCTTATGCCGAAGAACTTACTTGGGCTTGCGCAAAAGAAATTTCCAATAACCTGAATAATGATGAAATCAATCACCCTGATTTATCTGAAATTACAGAAACTTTAGCATCGACTTATTATGCAAATTTATCTATCTTTAAATCTATTCCCGATAGCTGGGCAATAAATCAGATTTTTCCAATAGTACCAATACATAGGCACTTAGAGGAGCCGTTCTGCAAAGGCAACTTTGCAGATTTAACTTGTGATTCAGATGGGAAACTAAATAATTTTATTGATAATGGAGAAATTAAATCATTACTAAATTTACATAAGCCAGAGGAAGATAAAGATTATCTAATTGGAATTTTTATGACTGGAGCCTATCAAGAAGCACTAGGAAACTTGCACAATTTATTTGGCAGTACAAACGTTGTTCATATAGATATAAATCAAGATGATTCATATAAGGTCAAAAATATTATTAAAGAGGACAGTAAATCTGAAATTTTACAATTATTAGATTATAGTTCAGCTTCTTTGGTCGAATCTATAAGGATTAATACTGAATCAGCAATTGATCAAAAAAAATTAACTATTGAAGAAGCAAGGAAATTAATGGATCAAATCGAAATTAGTCTCAGAAAAAGTAGTTATTTATCAGAATGACTATCTAATGTTTTTTGCAAATAATTTTTAGCATAATCTAAAGCATCACTTAACTTATCAATATCTTTAGCACCTGCTTGAGCAAAGTTAGGCTTTCCTCCTCCACCTCCCGAACAAATTCTTGCAATCTCATTAATTAATTTACCTGCATGCAATCCTTTTTTTACTGCATCATCACCTAAAGAAACCACAAATAACAACTTTCTATTTTCTGGATTTGGTATTCCCCCAAGAATAACTATTGCTTTATTTCCCAAATGAGAAATTAAATTAAGTGCTGTAGATTGCAAAGAATTCCCATCTAAGCCATCAATCTGATTTACTAAAATTGAAAAAGAATTTACTATTTCTGCGGATGATTTTATGGAAGAGTATTTAAAATATGCAATTTCATCTTTCATTTTTTGTATCTCTTTATTCTTATTAATAAGCTCTGCTTGCAAATTATTAACCCTTTCAAAAAGTTGATTAGGATTTGCTTTTAACAAATCACTTAGTTGATTTACTAAAGCATTTCTATCACTGAAATAGTCTAATGCTGATTGACCTGATAATGCTTCGATCCTTCTTACTCCGGCTGAGATTCCTTCCTCACTAATTATTTTGAAAGAACCTAATTCGGATGTAGTTTTAACATGTGTGCCACCACAAAGTTCCATTGAAACTCCTGGTACATTAACAACGCGCACTTCATCATCATATTTTTCTCCAAACATGGCGACTGCACCCATTTCAAGAGCCTCACTCTTAGACATATTTTTTATTTCTAAGGCATGATTTTCCATAATCCAAGAGTTAACTAAAGTCTCAATCTTAGAAATTTGATCTTTAGAAATAGGATTAGAGGAATTAAAGTCAAATCGTAATTTATTAAAGGCAACTAATGAACCTTTTTGTCCGACACCTTCGTTAACAACTGATTTGAGCGCAGATTGTAATAAATGAGTAGCTGTATGGTTTGCAGCAGCCTTAGCTCTATTAGAGGAGTTAACGTTAGTCTTAACTTTTTGTCCAATAGTTAATATTCCTTTTTTGATAGTTCCGTAATGTAAGAAAACATTTTTCTTTCGCATAACATTATCAACCACAACCTCTACATCTTCTGAAAATATCGTTCCAATATCACCAACTTGCCCGCCAGATTCTCCATAAAAAGTTGTCTGATCAAGAACAATTAAAACTTTCTGCCCCTTAGTTGCTTTCTTAACTAATGTTGAATCCAAGAATATACCCTTTATTTCAGCTTCCGAAAGGAGTGAATTGTAACCATTAAAAACAGTTTTTTTAAAAAGATCTATTTCTCGTTCTAATGATCCCTCTAATGTCAAATCAATATTGCTTGAAGCAGCTTTAGCTCTCTCTTTTTGTGCATTCATTTCTTCTTCAAAACCCTTTACATCTACACTGATACTATTTTCTTCTGCAATTTCTACAGTAAGTTCTAAAGGAAATCCATAAGTATCATAAAGTTCAAAAGCTTTAAAACCAGAAATTAATTTCTGCCCTGAAGAAATTAACTCATCTAATAATTTCTCTCCTCTTTCAAGAGTTTCCCTAAATCTTATTTCTTCAATTTTTATCTCATTCAAAATTAAATCATTATTATTTTTTAAATCAGGATAGTTTTTTTTCATTAAATTGATCCCAACAGTAGCAATATTGGGTAAAAATTCATTTGTTATCCCTAATAATCTCCCATGTCTGACCATTCTTCTAATAAGCCTTCTTAATATATAACCCCTGCCGAGATTACTTGCTGCTACTCCATCAGAAATTAAATGAATAACAGCTCTTATATGATCTCCAATAATTTTTAAAGAAATTTTGTTTTTATCATTTGAAGAAAAATAATCAATATTTGAAATCTCACAAGTTTTTTGAATGATAGGAAAAATTAAATCTGTCTCATAATTATTTTGCTTTTTTTGCAGTATTTGAGCCATCCGTTCAAGGCCCAGTCCTGTATCAATATTTTTAAATTTTAAATCTGTCAATTTTCCATTAGGATCGCGATTATATTGCATAAAAACAAGATTATAAAATTCAATGAAACGATCTCCGTCTTCTAAATCGATATTCTGCAGGCCTTTTTCAGGATAAAAATCATAATAAAGTTCTGAACAAGGTCCACATGGACCTGTCTTTCCTGAAGACCAAAAATTATCTTTCTCACCAAGTTTCACTATCCTATCTGGATGAATACCAATTTCATCTCTCCAAATTTTTGCAGACTCTCCATCTTCATGAAAGACACTCACAATTATATTTTCAGCAGAAAGTTGATAAATATTAGTTACTAATTCCCAAGCCCAATGAATAGCCTCTCGTTTAAAATAATCTCCAAAAGAGAAATTTCCAAGCATTTCAAAAAAAGTGTGATGTCTAGCTGTAACACCAACGTTTTCTATATCGTTTGTTCTGATGCACTTTTGGCTAGATGTAGCCCTTTTTGATGGTCTTTCTTTTAAACCTAAAAAAACTGGTTTAAAAGGTAGCATCCCCGCAATTGTGAGCATAACCGTAGGATCATCTGGAATTAAAGATGCACTTGGAATGATTTTATGTAATTTCTCACTGTAAAATTTTAAGAAAGCATTTCTTATTTCATCTCCAGTAAATATTTTTTTAATTAGTTGAGATGTCATTTATCCAGAATAAAAAGAATAAAAATAAAGAAAAGCGTAATTTCGGTTATTTCGCAAAAATAATCACGCGGATTTATATTCTACATAACTAAAGTTATTCTATAAAGCGATTTGTCCTATGATAGCCTCTGCCCAGACAACTAATTCTAAAGTGGCACAAATAAATAATAAGTTGACAGTTCAATCTCAAAATTTTGCTGATGATTCATTTGCCATAAGATCTTTGGATTGGGATCGTAGTAGATTTGATATTGAATTTGGATTAAGAAATGGAACTACATACAATAGTTTCATAATTAAAGGAAAAAAATTAGCAATTATTGATACTAGTCACGCAAAGTTTGAAGAATTATGGTTTAAAGAATTACTGAAAAATGTAAATCCACAAGAAGTGGATTATCTAATTACAAGCCATACAGAACCTGATCATTCTGGCTTAATAGGTAATCTTTTAGAATTAAACCAAAACATCACAGTAGTAGGATCAAAATTAGCACTTAAATTTATTGAAGACCAAATACATATTCCCTTTAAGCGTCTAGAGGTTAAGAGTGGAGAGTTTTTAAATCTCGGAACTAATCCTAATAGCGGTTTAGAACATAATATTGAATTTATAAGCGCACCAAATTTACATTGGCCAGATACAATTTTTTCATATGACCACAGCACTCATGTTCTCTATACTTGCGATGCATTTGGACTCCATTATTGTTCTGATGAATTTTTTGACATCGATCAAAAAGAAATATATGATGATTTCCGTTTTTATTACGATTGCCTAATGGGTCCAAACGCTAGAAGCGTTTTGCAAGCAATTAAAAGAATAGATAAGTTACCTGAATTAAAAACAATAGCGGTAGGTCACGGACCTTTGCTGCATAATCAAGTAAATTATTGGAAAGGAAAATATCTAGAATGGAGTAGCAATAAAAGCAAAGGTAATGATTTTGTATCAGTCTGCTATATAAGCGACTATGGTTATTGTGACCGACTAAGTCAAGCTATATCACATGGAATAAGTAAAGCAGATGCACAAGTTCAATTAATAGATTTAAGATCCTCTGATCCGCAAGAATTAACAAGTTTAATTTCTGAATCAAAAGCAGTAGTCATACCGACATGGCCAGTAGATTCAGATAATGAATTAAAAAAATCTCTTGGGACATTGTTTGCCGCATTAAAGGCTAAACAATTTACGGCTGTTTATGATGCATTTGGTGGAAATGATGAACCAATAGATTCCTTAGCGAATAAACTAAGAGAACTTGGCCAAAAAGAAGCTTTCTCTCCTTTAAGAGTGAAAAATATTCCAGATCCTATTGTCTATCAACAATTCGAAGAAGCCGGAACTGACTTAGGCCAATTGATCAATAAAAAGAAAAATATTGCCTCAATGAAGAGCTTAGATTCTAATTTAGATAAAGCGTTAGGAAGATTAAGTGGAGGATTATATGTAGTTACAGCTAGCCAAGGAGAAGGTTCTACATTTAGACAAAGTGCTATGGTCGCAAGTTGGGTTAGTCAGGCAAGTTTTTCTCCACCAGGTATCACTGTTGCAGTAGCAAAAGATAGAGCTATTGAATCATATATGCAAGTTGGAGAAGGTTTTGTTGTGAATATCTTGAGAGAAGATAACTATCAAAAAATGTTCAGACATTTTTTAAAAAGATTTGCTCCTGGAGCTGATAGATTTGCAGATGTAGATGTAATTAGCAACATTGCAGAAGGAGGACCAGTCCTATCAGATTCACTCGCATTTCTAGATTGTAAAGTTAGTTCCAGGATGGAGACTCCTGACCATTGGATAATTTACGGAATTGTTGAAAATGGTAATGTCTCTGACTTATCATGCAAGACAGCAGTTCATCACAGAAAAGTTGCTAATCACTATTAGTAAATA
Source organism: Prochlorococcus marinus str. GP2 (assembly GCF_000759885.1). NCBI lineage: Bacteria > Bacillati > Cyanobacteriota > Cyanophyceae > Synechococcales > Prochlorococcaceae > Prochlorococcus > Prochlorococcus marinus. Next base: position 32,491 of record NZ_JNAH01000003.1, on the reverse strand, counting down.
AGTCTTCAAAATGTCAGAGATTAATATAAGCTTATTTGAAGAAAATCAAAACTTTTCAAAATTTGAAATTGCTGAAAATATTACTTGCATTAGATTTCTCGATCATAATAAAGAAAGATTTGAACTTGAATTTAATCTAGAGAAAGGAACCTCATTTAACACTTTTTTAATAAGAAATAATGACGAACTTTTAATTATTCATCCACCTGAAAAGCAATATTTAAATTCATTTAATGAAATAATTTCTAACTTTTTTAATCAATTTAAATTAAAAAAAATTAACGTCATCTCTGGACATATCAACCCCCAAATAATAGAAACCATAAAAGAAGTAAATAAACAATTTCAAAACTTAACTATAACTTGCTCAAATCCTGGCTTCAAACTTATTAGTGAACTTTGGAATCAAAGAAATCCTAACTTAAAAGAATTTATTGAAGTTCAATTACCCAAAATCAACATAATTAAGAAAGAACTTAATTTAGAATTAGAAAAAATTTCACTAGAATTAATTCCTATTCCAACTGCACGTTGGCCTGGAGGACTAATAATTTATGAACGTAATCAAGAAATACTTTTAAGTGAAAAAATTTTCTCTGCTCATATTGCATCCGAATATTGGTCTGAGACAAATCGAATTAGCACAGAAATTGATAGAAAACACTTTTATGATTGTTTGATGGCACCGATGTCTAATCAAGTGGTATCAATAACTGAAAAAATTGCAGATTATGACATTAAAACCATTGCACCATTGCACGGTCCAGCTATTGAATATAGCCTAAAAAGCTTTTTAAATGACTACATTCGATGGGGTGAAAATCTCACAACAAATAATCCTAAAATCGCTCTTATTTATGCAAGTGCTTATGGAAATACAGCTTCCATAGGGGATGCTTTGGCCAAAGGTATAAATAGAACCTCAGTTGAAGTGGAAAGTATTAATTGTGAATTTACATCAAATGATGTACTCATAAAATCTATCCAAAATGCAGATGGATATTTAATAGGATCTCCCACACTTGGGGGGCACGCCCCAACGCCTATAGTAAGTGCATTAGGGACATTATTATCAGAGGGCAATAGAGATAAACCGGTTGGGATTTTTGGTAGTTTCGGCTGGAGCGGCGAGGCGATAGATTTACTTGAATCAAAATTAAAAGACGGCGGTTTTCACTTTAGTTTTGAACCTATAAGAATTAAATTCAGTCCAAATAAACCAAAAATTAAAGAGCTAGAAGAAATAGGAACCCACTTTGGGAGAAAAATTATAAAGAGAGCTAAGAAAAAACCTAGAAAATCAGATACTGGAATGATCACAAGTAAAACAGATCCAAAGTTACAAGCTCTTGGAAGAGTAATTGGGTCACTTTGTGTTCTAACTGCTTCTAAAGGAAAAGATGAGAATAATATCAGAGGAGCTATGCTTGCATCCTGGGTTAGTCAAGCAAGTTTTTCTCCACCAGGATTAAGTATTGCTGTAGCAAAGGATAGATCTGTAGAGTCTCTACTTCAAGTAGGAGATTCATTTGCTTTAAATATCTTAAGTGAAAAAGATTTTAAAGAACCTTTGAAAAGATTCACAAAACCTTTTTCACCAGGTGAGAATAGATTCGAAGGCTTAAATATTGAATTTACTCCTAATGAACAGATAATAATTCCTAACTCCTTAGCATGGTTGGATGCCTCTGTAAAAGAAAGAATGGAATGTGGGGATCATTGGGTAATATATGCTGAAGTACAACACGGTAATATACTTAAGTCCGATTGTTTAACAGCAGTTCATCACCGTAAAACTGGTGCTAACTATTAAATTTATTTATCTTATTTATGACTGAATCAAAGGATCTAATAATTATTTCAGCTAGTTGCGGGAAAAATCTAGAACTTTCTCAGAAATTCCTTGAAAAAAGTAATGAACTTAAAATAAGTTCTGAGATATTAGATCTTACTACTATTGATATTCCACTATTTAATCCGCGAATTCATAGCAAAGAAAATATTCCAAGTGAAATAAAGGAATTAAAAAAAAAGCTTTTCGCAATAGAAAAATGGGTTATTTGTGCTCCAGAATATAATGGATCCATACCTCCAATTCTCTCAAACTTCATAGCATGGCTCTCTATTTCGGGAGATGACTTCAGGAATTTATTTAATGGACAACCTATCGCAATTGCAACATTTTCTGGTGGAATAGGACTGGAACTTCTTACTTCATTACGTATTCAATTAGTTCATTTAGGAAGTCAGGTATTGGGGAGGCAGCTTTTATCCTCATATAGCAAACCGATAGATACCAAAACTATTGAAGATATTATTCAAAGACTTCTACAAATGAAAAAATTAAAAACATAGAACTTTAAAAGATAATAAAATATCATTTTTTCTTATTCCAAACTTTCAAAATTTCTCTAGCCATAGGAAGTGCATGCACAGATCCCCCACCAGGTGTATTTTGTGCAAAGGCGACTATAAGTAACTCACTCTTTTCGGAGGGAGTAAAACAAACGAACCAAGCGTGATCTAAACCACCTTCACCATCTTCTGCAGTTCCCGTTTTACCTGAAACAGGAGGTAAATTTGAAACTCCATAATTAATTGATACACCTGTGCCAGATTCAACTACTTTCCTTAAACCATTGTTTATTAACTGAATATGTTTTGGATCAATATCACTTTTAATTCGTTTTTTTTCTGAAAGATATTCCCCATCTTTATTAACTAAATGAGGAGTCACTAAATAACCTCCATTTGCAATCAGAGCATATGCTCTTGCTATTTGAATAGGAGTCACTTGAACAACAAATTGACCAATCGACATACTTGCAATATCTTCTGGGACCCAAGGGGTTCTTCCAGGGTCCCCCCATCCTCTACCATCTTTAGCCCATTGACTGCTAGCTACTAGTCCTATATTTTCTTGCTCAGCAATTTCAATCCCAGAAAAAGAATTAAAACCAAGTTTTCTGGCAACCTTATAAATTTCATCAACACCTACTCCATATCCCACTTGGTAAAAGAATGTATTACTTGAAACTCTTAAAGCATCTTCATAACCTATTACTCCAAAGCCTAAATCATTATGTTCTCTAAAACATTGGCTGCCATAAGTAATACATGATTTTGTTTCAAGCATTGTATCAATGGGAAATTTTCCACTTTCCAAGCCAGCTAAAGCCGTTACAATTTTCCATACACTTCCTGGGTCATAAGCATTTAGTGCTCTATTAAATAAAGGTTTCTCAGAAGAATTAAATAGATTATTATATTCCCTCTCAGGCTTAAAATCCTTTGAAAAAAAATTTAGATCAAAAGTTGGGCTACTTGCCATCGCTCTTATTGCACCATCTCTTGGATCCATAACTATTATCGCTCCCGCTTTTTTGTCTTTTAAAACTTCCTCTGCAACTAGTTGCAAGTCTATATCAATTGTCAATTCAATATCATTACCTTGTTTAGACGGTTTGATACCTAACGATTTTTGAAATTCACCTAAAGAGTTAACTTCAATCATCTCTCCGCCCCATTCACCCCTTATAAAGTCTTCATACACATATTCAATTCCAGTTCTTCCAATTAAGTCATTAAATTTATAACCTTTCTTAGATAAGAATTTATATTCTGAATCATTGATTGGCTGAGTATAACCAATCACATGAGCAGCTACAGATTTATAAGGATAATTTCTAATTAATTTCGTAGCTATTTCAAAACTAAATAAATTATCTTCATTTTCCCTAAATCTTATTAATTGCTCGATATTTAAATCATCAAGAATAGTGACTGAGAGTTTTTGATTTTGTAAACCATTAAGAAATTTTTTTTCTATTGAATTACTATCTATATCTAACAAATTAGAGATGCGTAATTTTTGTTTTTCCCAATATCTTTGATTTATAGATTGAGGTTTTATTATCAAAGAATATCTAACTCTACTATCTGCCAAAACATAGCCATTTTTATCAAGTATTCTTCCACGTACTGGTTGCGAAGCAATCAGTCTAATCCTATTCTCATCAGACATTATTTTAAAAGATTCATAATTTAATAGTTGTAAAAAAATCAACCTTAATAAAATCAAAAAAAACGAAATAGAAGAAAAAATAAGTAAGACTACAGGTTGTCTCCTTGGTGAAATAAGTTTTTTATTAGAATTACTTTTGATCAAAGAATTTAAATTTATCTAGATATTGTTTTTTCTAATAAGGCAATGGTTTCGCGTATCTCTTTTAGTACAGTAAGTAATTTTTTATATTCACTTTCTTCATTATTCAAAGTATTATCGTAATTTTTTATCTTACTAGAATTAAAATTATCATTCATAAAATTTTAAATTCATTATTCTATATATACAATTTTAAATAAAAAAATTTATTTTATCAAAATAATATTAAGTTCAGTACTAAAAAATATCACAATAAATTAATTTAATTTATCAAAATTTTGTTCAAAATAGGGATTGCAACTGTTTTTAGATATTCCTAAAGACCAACCAATAAATGATGATATAAATATTGTGACTATCAATGGCAAAATAGCCTGTTGAGTATTTTGAAGAATAAACCATTCCCTCCAACTGCTTAAAAACCTTTCTCTCTGAAATTTTCGTTTTTCATTTTCTAATAATCTTGCTTTTTTTGCGAAAGATTTTGTGACCCACTTTTCAAAAGGTATTTTTTTTATAATCGCCATTTTTCTCTCAATTTCTAATAATTGTCCTGAACTAAGATTAGGGTGAAATGTACTAATCAATTCAAGAGTTTTTAAAAACATCTCAACTGTCGCATCTTTTATAAGTTTTTGCTCATGACTTAAATCAGCCCACTCTATTTCTGGATAAAAACGATTCCTATTAGGTTGAATCTGATCCTCTGACATTTGACCAGGTTCTCTAAGCCATCTATTTGTATTTTCGTCAAATCTCCGCCAATACAAAAAAGGATTAATAAATATTGTTTTCCCAGAAATTTTTACTACATCTTGTTGGAGATGATTAGTTATCTTTCTTTCAGAGTTTTTCGATTTTATCAAAAGTCCAAAATTTTATAATCTAATTAAAGATTATCTTTTATTTAATTTTTTTCCAGAAATATCAAATAATTATTTTATTTGTATTAATTTTTTGATAAATCCCAGCGCTTTTTTAGATAATTACAATATTCGCAATTTATTGAAGGTTTGGGGAAAATATCAGAACGAAGTAAATTAACCGTTTCAATTATCTTATTTTCTACCCATGAAGTATAACAATCTAACCTAATTAGATGTACATCAAAATTTAATTGATTATTAAATACCTCTTCATTTTTCTTGCCATTAAAATATAAAAGGTAAGCTTCTTTAGCAACTTGAAAACCGTTTTTTTTAAATAACCATTGATACATTTCCAATTGTCTTTTATAAGCTTTTGCATATTCGTATTTATTAAAAGTTTTAGTCCAATCAAAATTATTTCTAGAAGTTGCTTTAACATCAACGATAATAAGATCACCATTTTTTTTCTGCCAAATATCATCTACAGCTCCACCAAAATCATAATTATGTTCAATTGACTTATATCTTATCCCTTGAAAATTACTTCTCCAGAGTTCTAAATCTTTGTGTTTGAAAGGAATAGCATCTATACCTTTTTCAATAAATAAAGGATGTGGTTCCTGAATTCTTCGGTAGTGATCAAATTCATTTTTACATAAATTATCAACAGCTATATTTAGTGTAAATGGTAGTGATGGCGGTTTTATTTTATATTTCTTATCCAGTACACAACATCTTGGACAACTAAGATATTTTTCAACAGTAGATCGACTTAATTTAATAATCTCACTCATTACGTTTTAATTCTCATTTGGAAGATGTCTATTTTTAAGAAGTAACCTTACTAATTTTAAAGAAAATTATTTCTTTGTAAGAAATTTATAAAATCTGGATATATATAATTTTTATTTGCATAGTCAGTTATGTGGTTTTGATCAATATATAAAGGTTTTCCAGAGGTATCGGTTACAGAACAATTATTATTTTTACAGAGGACATTTAATGGATCATATATGAAAACATCCTTTTTCAGATTATTTATTATTTTTATTTCTTGTGCTCTTCTTTTTAAGATTTGACTTTTAGGAATCATACAATTTTTTTTGTTTTGTTTTGAAAACCAATTTTCATAGCAATTTTGTACTGGGTATTCAAAATTAGGAGAAATTGAAAATAATATTACTTTAGCTCCTTTAGATAATACAAATTCAATAAAAACATTTAATTCTAGAATATTATCGCCAATACCATCATTGGAAATAACAATTACATCATCTTTTTTGATTAATGATTTTACTCTTTCTAAAATAACAAACTGACTTTGACATTTTTTCCTTTTAAATTCTGCTGATGGAAATAAACATTCGCTAACAGAAATACCTTCTATTGAAACTTTATTTTTTTTGGCTAGAAGATAATGCGTTTCACGATAGTGATCAGAATGAGAATTTCCTAAAAAGTAAAATGTTTTATTATTATTATTTTTAATACTACATCTTTCAAAATTAAAATTATTAATTGAACTATTTCCCTTATTTATATGACAAAAGTTCCCAGAGTAATCACCATATTCAGATACGATATTTTTATTTGAATTATTTCTAGATCTTGTAATTAAATTTATATATTTATAATTACCTAGATAAAGTTTACCTTTTAAGGGTTTACCAAGTATTAAAAGACTAAATATTGAAATTAATGAGATTATGATACCGAGTGCAAAAGTTTGAAATCTTGAAAAATTAAAAATATTTGTTCTAAATGGTTTTTCTATAAATTCATAAGAAAGAATTGCCATTAAAAACATTATTATTATTTGTATCAATATAGAATATTTTGTTATACCAATTGTCCATCTACTAGTTACTAAAATTGACCAATGCCATAAGTATAAAGAGTAAGAAATTAAACCAATATAACGAATTTTATCAATGGTTAAAATTTTATATAAAAAATGTTTAGTCCTTATTTTTAAGAGAAATAATGATGTGATACATATTGTTGTCAAAGTATTAAGTCTTGCAATTTCATTTGGAGAGATAAATATAAAAATTATTAATAAGAAAAGAATTATTGTCAGAAAATTACTTGAGTTTTCTCCTTTCTTATTTTGATTTTTATAAAATAAAAAAGATAAACAACCTGCTCCTATCTCCCAAAACCTTAATGGCATTAAAAAATATGCTGCTGGTTGATTATTTTGATAAAGGTATAGAAATCCTATAAGAGAAGGAACAGAAAGTATTACCATGACTAAAAACAGATTACGAACTCCATGCTTGGTCTGCTTGGCAAAACCAGAAAACCAAATTAGAAATGGGAACAAAAAATAAAATTGCTCCTCTACTCCTAGCGACCAAGTATGCGTAAACATATTTAAATCTGCAGAGAGACCAAAATAATCTAATGACTTTGAATATAAAAATATATTTGATAATCCGAGCAAAGATGCTATCCCCGTTTGTAAACTAACTCCTGAATTGAAATTGAAAAAACAAATTACTATGCTCGATACTAAAACAAAAAATATTAGCCCTGGTATGAGTCTTCTAATTCGACGTTCATAAAAACCAGAAAGAAAGTCAAAGAGGTTCTTGCTTTCTTTTTCTGCTGCCGATGTGATTACAAATCCTGAAATAACAAAAAAAATATCAACTCCTAAATAACCACTTGGAAGTAAATCTTTATTAAAGTGATTGATAATTACAGCAATAACAGCAAATGCTCTTAAACCATCAATCTCAGGCCTATATTTGCTTTGAGAGAGTTTCTTATTCTCAATATTTATCAATTTGCAAATACAAATCTCTTACTTAAGATATAACATCATCACTCATAATGAACTTCCATTTGTAATTTTTCAGACCTCCTTGTTAGATCTATGCATCTTTTTTGTATTCAGCACTCTTTTATTCAGTATCAAAACCGTTAAATATATATGCAGATGAAGAATATTTATCAACTTTTAAATAAATAAAAATAATCTCCTAAAGTAAAAAAAAACAAGTCATAGACAAGGTTTAATGCTTAATATTTACTCCCACTCTATAATACCGAGAAAAAATGCAGTCATAAACCTAGTAATACCAACATGTTTGAACCCATAATAACACACATTTTCCTGAGGGAAACCTGAGGGAAACCTACTTTTTGAGTCTATAACTGGGTTTATAACCTATTCTTCACTCCCATTCAATTGTGCCAGGAGGTTTGCTTGTTATATCATATATAACTCTATTAACAGAAACTACCTCATTTACTATTCTATTTGAAATTCTCTCCAAAATCTTAAAAGGAATTTTTGACCAGTCTGCTGTCATTCCATCTTCACTAGACACGCATCGTAAAACTATTGGCCACGCATAAGTTCTCTTATCACCCATAACTCCTACAGTTTTAACCGGTAACAATACTGCAAAAGCTTGCCAAATATCATCATAAAGACCTGCTTTTTTTATTTCATCTCTGACTATCCAGTCCGCATCTCTTAAACAATCCAGTTTTACATTAGTAACTTCTCCCAAAATTCTTATTGCCAAACCTGGTCCTGGAAATGGATGCCTCTTTATAATTTCATCCGGCAAGCCTAGAGCAGCACCCAATTTTCGAACTTCATCCTTAAAAAGTTTTCTTAATGGCTCAACTAATTTAAATTGTAAATCTTTTGGTAACCCGCCAACGTTATGATGACTCTTTATTTTTACAGCTATTCTCTCACCTGTCTTAGGATCAATATTAGTACCAGCACTTTCAATAACATCAGGATATAGAGTACCTTGCGCTAAGTAATGAAAAGGTCCCAATCTATTACTTTCTTCTTCAAAAACTCTAATAAATTCTTCACCAATTATTTTCCTTTTTTGTTCTGGATCAATAATCCCTTTTAATTTTGTAATAAACCTTTCCCTAGCATTAATATATTCAACCTTTATATGAAATTTCTTATCAAAAAAATTCATTAAAAACTCAGGTTCACCTTTTCTCATGAAACCTTGATCAATAAACATGCATGTCAACTGATTCCCAATTGCTTTATTAAGTAGAAAAGCAAGAGTTGAAGAATCAACGCCTCCTGATAAAGCAAGCAAAACTTTCTTATTACCAACTTGTTCTTTTATCCTGGGAATTGTCTCCTCTAAAAAGGTTTCGGTTGTCCAATCAGCTGAACATCTAGAGATGTTATAAACAAAATTTCTAATTAGAGTCATCCCAAACTCTGAATGAACCACCTCAGGATGAAATTGTACGCCAAATAATTTTTTTTTATCATCTGAAATTGCTGCATGAAGTGTATTCTCGGTGTGTGCAATTTTATTAAATCCATCAGGCAAACAATTAATTGAATCACCATGACTCATCCACATTATAGATTTATCTTCTACACCAGAAAGTAGATCACATGCTAAATCTATATTTATTGGTGCTTGCCCATATTCAGCTTTTTTAGTAGCTGAAGTAACAGAGCCCCCAAGTTCTTTAACCATTAATTGCATTCCATAGCAAATACCAAGAATAGGAATTCCTAGATCAAATATTTTTTGATCACATTTAGGCGCATTTTTTTCATATACAGAATTTGGTCCTCCACTCAAAATTATCCCTTTAGGTTTAATTTTCTGAATATCCTCAACTGAAATCAAGTTACTTACCACAAGAGAAAAAACATTGGTTTCTCTGATTCTTCGCGCAATCAATTCAGAATATTGAGATCCGAAATCTAAAATTAATATTGAAGGATCCCGTTCTTTTTTTAAAGATTTTTGACTCATGTATAAAAGTTAGCTCAAATTATTTACAAAAGCATAATCAATCAAAAATTAATCGAATTGAAAATAAGCAATATAGTCATTACCATTTTTTCCTGACCACCTAATTTTCCTTTTTCTATCAAAAATGATTGCTGCAATCTCCATATCAGTTTTTACATACCTATTAACATATGCAAGAGAACGCTTTTCAATCATATTTGATAAATTTTGGAATAATTTTTCTGCTATAGATTTACTAAAGCTTTCAAGAAGTAATAAAGCATCTTCAAGGGTATCTAAGTGAGATAATTTATCTATAATTTCGAATGGGACTTTTTCTTTAACGGCTAGATAAACAAGGATTTCAATTCTTCCATCAGCTAAATGATTGTGTGTATGAAAAATACCGCCCGCTAATTTAATTAACTTACCATGATAACCAAAAAGAACTACAGTTTGAACATTTTTTATTGCAGCATCAACTATCAATGGACCTATCCAGTTACCAACTTTTATAATTGGCAATTTAACATTACAAGTTTTTGCCAAATTTAAGCCATTTTCACCAATAACAAAAACAACTTTCCCTTTAAAATCATTTTTAACTAAATTCGATAGTTCTGTTTTAGCCTCTTCTAATTGATCGGGTGAAGCACTAGAATAAGTCTCAGCAGAAGTTCCAATAATAGATAACCCATTTACAATACCAAATGATTGATTACTAGTTCTTTGAGCTAGAAACTCCCCATTTGGGAATATAATTTCTAAATTCAAAATAAAACCCTCAGGGATAATATCCAATAAATTTTCATATAAAACTTCTTTTGCAAAATCAGAAATGCATATCTCTGATGTATCCTCTTTAATCCCTACACCAGATCCTGCAATAATATTTATTAGATTTGTTTGAACAAGATTTTTACAAGAAATTTTTTCAAAAGCAGCTATTGTCCATATCTCTAAGTTTTGTGTAATATCAAGATCTAAGCCAGACCTTGCAAAGGAAATTCCTAATGCATGCGAATCATCTTTAAGTAGTCCGACAGAATGAATCTCGATTTTTATTTCTTTTTTTTCATTAGGAATCCTTATTAGTTCATAATTCTCAAATGGTAATCCTACTAATTTTTTTAATGCTGATTTAGCAGCTCCAGCAACCCACAAAGGTAAAGAAAATCCTTTTTTCAAATCAAGTAATTGAAAAATATATAATGAGAACTAATCTAAGAATGACCTATTTCACAAAAAGTGGCCATACAACAAAAATTATCATTGATGATTCCTGGACCAACACCAGTTCCAGAAAAAGTTTTACAAGCATTAAGTAAACATCCAATAGGCCATCGCAGTAAAGAATTCCAAGATCTCGTAGAAAGTACTACTAAAAATTTACAGTGGCTACATCAAACTCAAAATGATGTTCTAACAATTACTGGTAGTGGAACTGCCGCAATGGAGGCTGGAATAATAAATACCTTAAGTAAAGGAGATAAAGTAATTTGTGGAGAAAATGGAAAATTTGGCGAAAGATGGGTAAAAGTTGCTGAAGAATTTGGCCTAGAAGTAATAAAAATTGATTCCGAATGGGGGACTCCACTTGATCCAGAAGAATTCAAAAAATTATTAGAGGAAGATAAACAAAAAGAAATAAAGGCAGTTATTTTAACTCATTCTGAAACTTCAACCGGCGTAATTAATGATCTAGAAACTATAAGTTCATATATTCGCGAACACAAAACAGCTTTATCAATTGTTGACTGCGTAACGAGTCTTGGAGCTTGCAATGTACCAGTAGATGAATGGGAATTAGATATCGTTGCTTCCGGATCACAAAAGGGATATATGATACCTCCAGGGCTTAGTTTTATAGCAATTAGTCAAAAAGCATGGGAAGCTGCAGAGAAATCTAATTTACCAAAATTTTATTTAAATTTAAAATCCTACAAGAAAAGCCTTTTAAGTAATAGTAATCCTTATACCCCAGCAGTTAATTTAGTTTTTGCTTTAGATGAAGCTTTAAAAATGATGAGAGAAGAAGGCTTAGATAACATTTTCCTCAGACATAATAAACATAAATTAGCAATGAGCAATGCTGTAAAGACTTTAAATCTAAAATTATTTGCTGATGAAAAATACTTAAGCCCTTCTATTACTGCAATAAAAACTGAAGGAATGGATGCTGAAGAATTTAGAAAAACCATAAAAAGTAATTTTGATATTTTACTTGCTGGTGGTCAAGATCATTTGAAGGGGAAAATATTTAGAGTCGGACACTTAGGTTATGTAAATGATAGGGATATTATTACAGTAATTTCGGCTATTAGTACTACACTACTAGACCTTGGTAAAATTTCAGCTCAACAAGCTGGTGAAGCTTTAGTTGTTGTATCTAAATATCTTGAGGGAAATTAAGTTAGGTTCCTGGCTCTTCAACATTTCCGCCTAATTCAACAATCTTTTTTCTAAGAACGATTGATTTTTGTTCATCACCGTTGGTTTGAGCTATTGCAAGGGCAAATTCTAATTTTTCAAGTTGATGACCACCCTCAAAAAAAGATAATTTTTTCTTGATGCGGTTTTTATTATCTTTGTATGAAATTTGTGAAGACATAAAAATTCAAGCTTTAGTTAATATTATGCCAACAAAAGGGGACATTACGAGAGAAAACCAAAAATATTATTTGACTATAAAATTAAACAAAATAAATTCTTTCTAATATTATTATCAAACATCTTTAAAATTAATGCCTAACATAAATTTAATCTATTATCTTATTGCAGGTTGTATTTTTGGAGCTTTAGCTCTCAAAACAGGCATACCTGCTGCTCCATTGGCAGGCGCCTTAATAGGCGCAAGTATACTTAGTGTAAGTGGCAAAGTCGATGTTGCAGAGTGGCCAATTGGTACAAGAACAATATTAGAAATTGGGATTGGAACGGTTATTGGTACATCGTTAACTAAAGACTCATTAGTTGATCTTCAAACCTTGTGGAGACCAGCTATCTTAATAACTTTTACTTTAGTTATTACAGGGTTAGCGATTGGATTATGGACTAGCAGATTACTTAAAATAGATATCATTACAACTATTCTTGGAGCTGCACCAGGAGGTATTAGCGGTATGAGTCTTGTCGGATCAGAATATGGAGTAGGAGCAGCAGTTGCGACTCTTCACGCAGTAAGGTTAATAACAGTGCTTTTAATTCTTCCTCTAGTCGTAAAATGCTTGACCTTTCTTGGAGTAATAAAATCTTAAATTTCTATAGACATATTGTTAATTAAAGATATTTTTAAATAGAAGAAAAAAGTTTAATGGAAAGATTAGAGCAAAAAAAAATAATATTTTTAATTCTAGGAGTATTAACTCCCTTAATTTTTACAACCTCAAAAGTAAGTGCAGGATCATTTGGAGCAGAAATTTTTTGTAGTATGCGAGATAGTGGGAATGACCATAGAAGTAGTTGGGAAGCAGCATATACTTACATAAAAAAACAAAAAGGGGGGATTTTTAAAGTATCTCCTAAACAAGCAGCATCACAAATCACTGAAACAGTAATAAGAGAACGCGAAAAATTTAGTTACTGTATTGAATACTTAGATAAACTTCATCCAGATAGAAAACTTCAAAGAGAATTAGAAAAAGAAAGAAAAAGAAAGGAAAAAGAATCAAGAGATAAAGAAAACATTGATGAAACTAATGAACAATTCTCAGAAGCAACTCTTGATAGGTACAGCTATTAGTTAAGAATTTAAAATAATAATCTATAGAAAGATTATTTATAAATTTTTATTTTGTATCTATATACACTAAATTATATTTTTGTAATCTTATTTGAACTAAAAAATAATAAAAAAATATTGACTTTTGATATTTTCAAGCCATTATTTATTTAATTAAATAGCCTTAATGCATATTAATGATGCGGTTTTTTTAGAGGACCTATGTCCTAAGTTCAGATTTAGACAATGGCGAAAATCAATTCATAGATTTACAGGAAAGAGTTGTATATATTGCGGAAAACCATCTGAATCTATTGACCATGTTTTACCACGTAGCCAAGGTGGCTTAAGCACTACAGAAAACTGTGTACCTGCTTGTCTTTCTTGTAATGGGGATAAATCAGATGAAAATGCTTTATATTGGTATAGAAAGCAAAAATTTTATGATCCTAGAAGAGCAATGGCGATAAGAGCATGGTTAGAAGGTGATTTAAGATTAGCTATAAGATTATTACAATGGGCAACTCCTAACTTCAAGGTAAATAATAAGGATTGCGAAAAAAATAAATCAAAATATAAGGCAGCTTAACTACCAGACATTACATAAAGATTTAGAATTATAGATCTCACAAATGTTTTCCAATTCTCTTGGCGATTCTGGGATTATTAAAAATGTGGACAATGAAATGAAGACAACAAATAATTTTTGATAGAATTTGATATTAAGAAAACTTATCTTTTTTTCTTTAAGAAAAATATAGTTTTTGCTACTGCAGAAAGTTTTTGAATTTAATTGAGGCTTAACAACTGTATTCATTGTAAATTAATACATATGTACTACTCTAATACTATATGAATAACTTGGCAAGTTTACTAAGAAAAAATAAATTTTTAATCTTAGGATGTGGTTTCAGCGGTAGTTTTTTTGCAAAAACAATAAGAAAATTAGGTTGTACTGCTTTAACAAGTTCGAGATCTAAAAACAAAGATCCAAATAGTTTCGTTTTTGACAGTGAAAACGGAATAGTCCCTAGTGAAGAAGTTTTTGATGGCGTCACACATATTCTTAGCTGCATACCTCCCAACAAAAATGGCAACGATCCAGTACTAAGAATTCTTCAAAGTAAACTAGAAAGTTTATCCCTTGAATGGGTTGGATATTTATCTACCACAGGAGTATATGGCAATACGGAAGGCGATTGGGTATCTGAAAGGAATAAACCGAATCCTCTTCAAAAAAGGAGCCTTAATAGATTAAATTGCGAAAAAGAATGGATTGAATCTAATTTGCCCGTACAAATTTTCAGGTTACCTGGTATTTATGGACCTGGAAGATCTACTTTTGAGGCAATCAGAAATCAAAAAATTCGCGTTATTACAAAAAAAGATCAAGTATTTTCAAGGATTCATGTAGCTGATATTGCAAATGCAATTATTTACTTATTACAAAATAAAGATATTTTAAAATTTCATAAAATTATTAATATTGCAGATGATGAACCCTGCTCTCAAATAGAAGTTATTCAATATTGTTACGATTTACTTGGCCTAAAAATGCCAAAGCCGACATTATTTGAAGAAGTAAAAAAAGAATTGTCACCTATAGCCCAATCATTTTGGATGGAAAACAGAAAAGTTTCTAATAAATTATTATGCGAAACATTAGGATATAAACTAATTTATAAAAACTATAAACTTGGCCTAAAAAACTGCTTTTTAAATCTTTGAATATTAATTTAAAAACTTTTAATGAATATAAAAAATACTAGTGAAAAATTTAAGATTGTATTAAGTGTCGGTGATGAGTCTGGTATAGGACCTGAAATAATTTTAAAAGCTCTTGGTTCTCGTGAGATACCAGAGAATACTGACTATATATTAGTTGGGTCAAAAAATAATCTAGAGAATACATATACACAACTTAAAAATCTAGGATTGAAAAAAATCGCAAACCCAAAAAATTTACAAATTCACAATATCGAAATTTCTTCATCTAAAAATGAATCTCAATCAAGTTATGGACATTCAAGTTTTTATTACCTAACAAAAGCAATTGAAATTGTAAAACAATATCCTAATTCAGCACTTGTGACTGGCCCAATTTGCAAAAAATCATGGGCACTTGCTGGCCATAACTTTTCTGGGCAAACAGAAGTAATAGCAAAATCATGCAGAGTAAAAAATTTCGGTATGTTATTCACAGCTAAATCACCAATAACAGGTTGGAGATTTAATACATTACTAGCTACAACTCACATAGCACTTTGTGAAGTACCAAAAAGACTAAATACAAATTTAATCCACGCCAAATTAGATCTTTTAAAAGAATTTTGTCTCTCGTATGAAAAGAAACCTACTTTAAGAGTTGCTGGATTAAACCCTCATGCTGGCGAAGAAGGTATTTTGGGAAATGAAGAAAAAGATTGGCTTAGTAATTCTTTGATTGCTTGGAATGCTAAGAATAAAGATATTGAATTATTAGGACCTTTATCACCAGATAGTTGTTGGAATTCTTCCGCAAAAGCTTGGAGACAAAAAGATGCTGAAAAACATGATGGTATTCTTGCTATGTATCATGATCAAGGTTTAATACCGATGAAGGTTATAGCTCTTAATTACTCAGTAAATACAACAATAGGTTTACCTTTCATAAGAACTTCTCCTGATCATGGAACAGGATTTGATATTGCCGGCAAAGGCATTGCTCAATCACAAAGTATGGTTGAAGCTATAAAAGCTGCCGTAGAAATGACTAAAAATTCAAGACTGCTTAACACGCATTAGAACTTGACCAAATTCAACTGGAGTCCCATTTTCAACAAGAATCTCTACTATTTCAGCATTAAATTCAGACTCAATCTCATTCATTAACTTCATAGCTTCCAAAATACAAATAGTTTGGCCGACTTTAACATTATTTCCTATTTCAACGAAAGGGTCCTCGCCTGGCGCTGCAGCTCTATAAAACGTGCCAACCATAGGTGAAGTAATATCAATCAGGTCTGAGCGTCCAGGAGGAGCTACCTGAGGTACCTTTGGCTCATTAACTATTTGGACATTATCATTAATAGATTTTTGATTAGAAATTACTTGACTGTCAGATGAAGTTTTTGAAACTGAATTATTAGTAAATTGGTTCTGATCAAATAAATTCCGCTTTATTTCGAGTTTAAAATCTTCTCCCTCTAATGAGAATTCTTGAATATCGCTTATTGAGATTTTCTCTATTAAGCGATTTAAGTCTTCATGATCTAGTTTCATAGCCATTAATTTTCACGTCCAAGATAACTATCGTTACGAGTATCAACTTTAATCATTTCTCCCACAGAAATAAATAAAGGTACCATAACTTGAGCACCTGTTTCTAGAATAGCTGGTTTCGTGCCCCCACTAGCAGTATCCCCTTTAACTCCAGGATCAGTCTCAGTAACTTTCAAAGTAATAGATATTGGAAGTTCAACTTCTAAAACTTTACCATTGTGGAAAATGACTGTGACCTCCATTCCCTCTTTCAAATACTTTGCCCCTTTTCCAATTTGTTCAGAGGAAAGTCTAGTCTCTTCGAAACTTGTCATATCCATAAAAACATAATCTCCGGACTCCACATATGTATGCTGGAGGTTAGACTTCTCAAGGATAGCCTGCTGTACTGATTCTCCGGCTCGAAAAGTTTTTTCAACCACGTTGCCGCTTTGAACTGATTTTAATTTTGTTCGCACGAAAGCAGAACCCTTGCCAGGCTTGACATGTAGAAATTCTACAACACGCCAAACTTGTCCATCCAATTCGATGGTAGTACCTGTGCGAAAATCGTTACTGGAAATCATTCCTGTATTATATCCCCAAGGATCATAAACCTGCAAGAGTGCTATGCAAAAATTCTTATCAAATCAGAACAAACTTTTCTTAATTCTATCGATTGTAATTTTACAGGTTTTTCTCTTAAAACCGATTCAAGTACTAGCGGATTTACCTACTGGAAATGCAGTAAAAGACCCTAGTGCAATCCTCAGAAACGCACTCCCTATCAAGCAAGTTGAGTTACAAGAACTTCAACACAAACTGGAAGAAACTAGTGACCTTGTAAGAGGAGGAAGATGGCCCGCTCTCACGAAAACTGTTACAAAATGTCAATCTTTACTGAAAAAAAACCAAAGTAAAATAATTCAAGATCTACCAAAAGACAAAAAGAAAATTGCTGAAAAAACATTTTTAGAGCTCAAAGAAAATTTTGATAGCCTTCAAGATTACTCTAAATCAAAGGATAAGTACTCATTTATAGCGACCCGAAGAGATGCTTTAGATAAAATAGGTGGATTAGAAGAATATTTTCTACCAAGTGAGTTTCCATACCCTATTCCCCAAGAGTTTGATAATTTACCACGATTACTTGGCAGAGCAAAAGTAAATATAAAGACCTCCAAAGGAGATATGAAAGCTATTGTAGATGGATATAACGCCCCACTTACAGCGGGAGCATTTATAGATTTATCTTCAAAAAATTTTTATAAAGATTTGCCAATTAATAGAGCAGAAGAATTTTTTGTACTGCAAACAGGTGACCCAATTGGGGAAGCTATTGGTTATGTAGATGCTGAAACAAATGAAGAACGTCACGTTCCTTTAGAAATAAGAATTCCTGATGAAAAAGATACTTTCTATAATCAAACTTTTGAAGATTTAGGTCTTTACACAGAGACGCCAACATTACCTTTTGCAACACTTGGAACTCTTGGATGGTCCCATTCAAATACCGCAGTTGATGATGGCTCATCACAATTTTTCTTCTTTCTATATGAAGCAGAATTAAATCCAGCAGGTCGCAATTTAATTGACGGGAGGAATGCTGCCTTTGGTTATGTTATAGATGGATTTGATGTTTTAGAAGAGCTGACTAAAGATGACACAATTATTTCAATAGATGTTTTAGAAGGGATTGAAAACCTCAAATTAAATGCATAAAGAAATATTAGAAGATATAGGGGAAAAAGAATTAATAAATAGGCTAGGGAAATTTATGCCTAAAAACCAAATTTTAGATGATTGCGCTTTAATCAAAACTAAAAATAAAAATTTACTTGTTAATACTGATTCTTTGGTAGAAAATGTTCATTTCAATGACATTACTATTTGTCCTCAGGACCTTGGATGGAAAGCAGTTGTTAGCAACATCTCTGACTTATTATCCAGTGGAAGCAAGAAAACTATAGGTATTACAATAAGCCTTGTTCTACCTGCTAGAACTGAGTGGTTTTGGGTTGAAGACTTATATAGAGGAATAAATAAAGCTTTAAAAAAATATGGCGGCATAATTCTTGGAGGAGATTGCTCAAAAGGTAATCAAAAAGCCATATCAATTACTGCCTTTGGGATTCAAGGTGAACTTGAATTACGAAGAGACGCATGTAAACCAGGAGATGTCATCTTAACTACAGGAATTCATGGTCTTAGCAAACTAGGATTTTTAATTAAAAATAAAATTAATTTAGATAATGATATTTCTCTTAAAAAAAGATTAATCAATAAATCCATTGAACATTTTTGTCGCCCTAAAGTTTACCCAAATTTTCTAAAAAATCTTATAAAAACTCGCTCCAATAAAAAAATCAAAAGAATAGGATGTACTGATAGCAGTGATGGTCTATTTCAAGCTTTACAAGATTTAGCAAGTGCTAGCAAATGCAAAGCGATAATAAATTATGAAAAAATACCCAAAGATAAGGATTGGCCAACGGGAGATAAATGGGACGAATATTATTTTTTTGGAGGTGAAGATTACGAATTAGTTTTCTCATTGCCAAAAAAATGGGCAAAGAATTTATCTAAACTTGATAAAGATATTAACGAGATTGGCTATTTTGCTGATGGAGAACCATCGATAGAATTTATAGATGATAAAAAAGATGCATTATTAAAAAATACACCTTTTAAGCACTTTTAATTATTCCCAATTCTTAGCAACAATCTCTGCTAAATCTACAACCCTCTGACTATAACCCCACTCATTGTCATACCATGCAAGAACCTTAACAAGATTATCTCCAATACACATAGTTAGGTCGCTATCTACAATTGATGATTCATTAGTACCTGCATAATCACTTGACACTAGAGGTTCATCTCCATATTTAATAATGCCTTTCATTGAGCTTAGAGATGCTTCCTTGATAGCATTATTCACTTCTTCAGCTGTGACAGATTTAGATGATTCAAAAACAAAATCTACTGCTGAAACGTTAGGAGTTGGAACTCTCATTGCAATTCCTGTTAATTTGCCTTTCATTTCTGGGTATACCAGAGCTACTGCTTTTGCAGCTCCTGTAGAAGTAGGAACAATATTTGTTGCAGCCGCTCTAGCCCTTCTTAGATCTCTATGACTATTATCTAAAATTCTTTGATCCCCTGTATAACTATGAATTGTAGTCATCAAACCTTTGTTAATACCAAAAGTTTGGTCTAAAACTTTAACTACTGGAGCTAAACAGTTCGTTGTACAACTAGCATTACTCAAAATATCATAATCCTTATGTTTATATGTATCAGCATTGACTCCAACTACATAAGTACCAACGCCATCACCTTTACCAGGAGCAGTTAGGATGACTTTTTTTGCTCCTACCTCTAAGTGCTTACTTGCACCTACGTCTGTATTAAATACTCCAGTAGATTCAATAACCAAATCTACACCCCAGTCTTTCCAAGGTAGATTCATTGGGTTTCTATCAGAGAAACATTTAATTGTCTTGTTATTAATTACAAAAGTATCATCTGTATATTTGATATCAACACCATCAAGCTGACCGAGGACTGAATCATACTTTAATAGATGAGCATTAGTCTTGGGATCTGAAGTTACGTTAATTCCAACTACTTCAATGTTGGTGTAAGCTCCCCTACTTAGCCAACAACGCATAAAGTTTCGACCAATTCTACCAAAGCCGTTAATTGCAACACGCAAAGTCATAATTAATAATTTCTAAAAGATTAACCTAAGTTGCTGATCATACTGAATTTTGTGCAATAACGTAAGTTTTTTTTGATTTATTAAGCAAATAAGTCTTGTTTTGTATTAATTCAAGAAAAAAAAACATTTTTTTTAAGAAAAAATAGCAAAATTTTAACTAGAAGTTATTTTGATTTAAGTAAAAGGTAAACATTGGATAAAAAATTACTGTTGAAAAGTCATTTTCATTTTATTGGGATTGGAGGTATTGGGATGTCAGCATTAGCAATAGGTTTACTTAAAAAAGGTTGTTCAGTTTCAGGATCTGATTTAGTTAAAAACGATGAAACTAAAAAATTAGAGGAATTAGGTGCAGTAATATTTACTTCTCAAATTCGACAAAATATTGAATTTGTTATTTCAAAATTTACCAACAAAATGATTAATTTTGTTGTAAGCTCAGCGATCAAGCCAGAAAATGAAGAATTTTCGTACTGCAGAGAAAAAAATTTATCAATAAAACATCGTTCAGAGATACTAGCAATGCTAATGCGCACTTATACTGCATTGGCGGTAGCCGGCAGCCACGGAAAAACATCAACTAGTACATTTCTATCTACAATACTTGAGTTATGTACACTTAATTCTTCTTCAATAACAGGAGGAATAATTCCTATTTACAACTCTAATTGTCATTTAGAAAATACAAAATACTTAGTAGCTGAGGTTGATGAATCTGATGGGACAATTAACAAATATAATTCTGATATCGGAATAATCAATAATATTGATTTTGATCATTGCGATCACTTTTCTAATTTAAGTGAAGTCATATCTTCTTTTAAAAGTTTCGCTAACAACTCTAAAAAATTACTACTTAATTTTGATTGTGAAACCTCAAGAAAAAATTTTTATTCTACTTATAAGTGGTCAAACACTACGGCTAAAAACGTAGCCTATGCAATAATTCCGACTGAAATTAATTCAAAATGCACAATTGGAAAATATTATGAAAATGGAAATTTTATTAGTAGTTTAAATATTCCAATTCCAGGATTACACAATCTATCCAATATCACCGCAGCAATAGCAGCTTCAAGAATGATTGGAGTAGATTTTATAGAAATTAAGAAAAATATAAAATATCTGAAACTCCCAAAAAAAAGATTTGAATTCAGAGGCCAGATAGATGAAAGAATTTTATATGATGATTATGCACATCACCCAAACGAAATAAAAGAAACTATTAAATTAGGAAGATTATTGATTCAGCAAAAAAATAATATTGAACATCAAAAAAGTAGATTAATAGCCATATTTCAACCTCATAGATACTCTCGAGTAAAGCAATTCACTAAAGAATTGGCTGAAGAATTATCAAAAGCAGATGTTGTTTATGTAACCAGTATTTATGGAGCAGGAGAAGGAAACAAAAATAAAATTACTTCGAAAATTATCACTGATCTGATTTATAAAAAAAATAAAAATGTTAGTTACATAAGTAATTATTATGAAGTTACAAAGAATTTTTACGAATTAACTCAAAAAGGGGATTTAATTTTGAATATGGGAGCTGGCGATTGTCATAATTTCTGGTCAATTTTAAATGGAAACAACAATTAAAATAGTTAACTAAGTTATGAATAAAATAATTTTTTCTGAGAACTGTAATCTAAGTAGTTATACAACTATAAAAGTGGGAGGAGTAGCTGAATATTTTGCTGAGCCAAGAAATTTAGAAGAATTTTCATATCTAATACAATGGGCCAATTTAAACAAACAAAGATGTCAAATAATTGGCGCAGGTTCAAATCTTTTAATAAATAATATTTTCATAAAAGGCTTAGTTATTTGTACAAAAAAATTAAAATCACTGAGGATAGAGCCATATACAGGAATTGTTGAAGCGGAAGCAGGTGTAATGCTCCCAACATTATCTAATTCTCTTGCTAAAAATGGATTACAAGGAGGGGAATGGGCTGTCGGCATTCCAGGAACACTAGGAGGAGCAATTTATATGAATGCTGGCACAGGTAATTTATCGCTAGCAAAAAATCTTATTTCCGTAAAAGTTATAAATAATAAAACTAATGAAGAACTTGAAATTGAAAAAAAAGATATCAATTTTGAGTATAGATTTAGCTCTTTTCAAATAAATGATTTAACAATTATTAGTGCAAGATTACATTTTGAACCTAATGGGAATCTAAAACAATTAATTCAAACAACCAAAAATAACCTTAAATTAAAAACAGAAACACAACCATATCATCTACCAAGTTTTGGTAGTGTTTTTAAAAATCCTGGAAATAATTATGCAGCAAAATTAATTGATGATATGGGTTTAAAAGGATTTAAAATTGGGGGAGCAGAAATTTCTACAATGCATTCAAATTTTATAATCAACACTTCTTCAGCAAGTTCAAGTGATATTTATGAATTAATAACTGTAATTCAACAAAAAGTACTACAAAAAAAAGGAATTTATCTGCAACCGGAAGTAAGAATGATTGGTTTTGACTATCCTAACTAAAGAAACTTTTTTTTAAAATGGCGGGTTTTGGACTTCCAAACTTTGGACAACTTACAGAAGCTTTTAAAAAAGCTAAACAAATACAACAAGATGCTCAAAAATTACAAGATGAACTTGAATCTATGGAGATTGAAGGGAAAAGTGATGATGAAATGGTAAAAGTCTGGATTAGTGGCAACCAACTTCCCTTAAAGGTAGAAGTACAAGAAAATATTTTAAATTCAGATAAAGAAAAAATTGAGCAAAACATACTACAAGCCATTCAAAAAGCTCATGAATTATCTACTACCACTATGAAAGAAAGAATGAATGATTTAACTGGTGGATTAAATCTTAATCTTCCGGGTTTTGATAATAGTGACTCTTAGAAGACTCGATCATTTCTTTATAAAAAGAATATCTTTCAAAAGATTTATTTAAATTACAACCCTCATCATTCAAATGTAAGCAGTCCCGAAATTTACATCTAATTCCTTCATCGTTTACTTGTTTATATATTTCCGAATAAAGATTTGGTATCAACCTAATATCAACCTCTAGAGGTTGCATATTAAAACCTGGAGTATCAACAATATAACTTTGATTAGATATGGAAAATAACTCAACATTTCGAGTAGTGTTTTTCCCTCTCTTAATTTTATTGGAAACTGGAGCAGTACTATTTTGAAGACCTGGAATTATCTTGTTAAGCAAAGTAGTTTTACCAACACCGGATGGGCCCATAAAAATCGAACACTTTTTTTTCTTTAACTGAACTAATAAATCTTCAAAGTGATCAGATTTATGTAAATTTAAAATAATTGCTTGATAACCCCATTTCTTAAATTTATCAAGTAAGAATGTCTGTTTTTTATCTGATATCAAATCACACTTTGTCAAAACTAATGACACTTCAACCCCTATAGATTCTGCTGATATCAAGAACCTATTAACTTGAGATAAATTTAACTTTGGTTCTTCAACTGAAAAAGTAATATAAATGTTAGAAATATTTGCAACTGAAGGTCTAGTTAATAAATTATGTCTTTTTTTTAGACTTGCTATTACTGCCCGTTTGCTAATTAAATCAATATTGTCAATTTCTACTTCATCTCCAACATAAATGAATTGATCTTTGAAATTTATAGACTTTTTTACCTTACATAAAAATCTTTCGCTATTTACAAAGTTTTCTTTATTTATTAGGTCAACAAAGAAAAATTCATTAAATTTTTTCGTAACTAAACCTAAATGTTTACTATTAGTTTTCATTAAGAATTTTTATTTTTAAAAATTTTTCATGTTCATTGATTTGTTCATACAAACATCCCATCTCTTTTAAATTTTTTAATACCATTTCTTCTGGTTCACCTTTATCTAATTCAACAATAAGTTGTTCATTTTTGGATAACTTCTCTAAAGCCAATTTAATTTTGACTAGATTTAAAGGACATGGAACTGATTTAAGATCCAAATGCTTTAAAGAAGTCATTAAGATTCTTTACCAAATAATTTACTAAATAGTCCACTACTGGAATTGATATTTTTATCTGAATACTGAGAAGCTAAACCCTCTAAAAGATTTCGCTCTTCATCAGTTATCCGAGTTGGCAATTTTACCTTTACTAAAACTTCATGATTTCCTCTAGCAACTGGATTACCAAGTCTCGGTACCCCTTTATTCTCAAGTGAAAGAGTTGTATTTGGTTGCGTACCACTAGGAATTTTTAAATTAACATTGCCATCAACTGTAGTAATTTCAACGGTATCTCCTAAAATAGCCTGTAAATAACTCACAGCTATTTCTGAGTAAATAGTCACACCATCTCTTTTTAATTTTGAATCCTTCTTTACCTTAATAAAAACATAAAGATCTCCAGGTGGGCCCCCTTTCAAACCAACATTTCCCTCTCCGGAAACTCTTAATTTAGTACCGGTATCAACTCCTGCAGGAATATTAATCCGTAATTTTTTTCTTACTTGCTTTACTCCATTACCACCGCAACTTGTACATGGATCTGAGATTATTTGACCAGTTCCATTACACGAAGGACATTCAGCTACTTGTGTGAAATTACCAAATGGTGTTCTCGTAGCTCTTCTAACTTGTCCACTTCCTCCACAAGTTGAGCAAGCTTTCGGTCCGGTTCCTGGTTTGGCACCTGTACCCCTACAAACTTCACATGTCTCAAGATGAGGAATTGTAATTTCTCTTTGTTGGCCAAATATTGCATCTTTAAAGTCAACATTAAGGTCATATCTTAAATCATCTCCTTGTTGAGGACCTCTTCTTTGAGTTCTTCCACCCTGAGGAGTTTGTCCTCCAAAGCCATTAAAAAAAGTTTCAAATAAATCTGCAAACCCGCCCATATCACCCATATCAGGCATTCCAGCCGCACCTCCAAGGCCAGCCTCTCCAAACTGATCATATCTAGCTCTAGTTTCTGGATCAGCTAATGCTTCATAAGCCTTGCCAATTTCTTTAAATTTATCTTCAGCACCAGGTTCTTTATTAACGTCAGGATGATATTGTCTTGCTAATTTTCTATACGCCCTTTTTAAGGTATCCGCATCAGCATCTCGTGAAACTCCAAGTATTTGGTAAAAATCAGACATTAGACAATGCTCAAGTAAAAATTTGGAATTTATACATCTTCAGAGATATTTTCCCCTGAATCAATATCCTCTTCAACTGTATCCTTTTCTACTTCCTCTTGTGAATTTTCTTTACCAGGTCCCATAGAAACTTTAACCAAAGCATGTCTCAAAACCTTTCCCTCTAAATGATATCCTCGCTGCAATTCTTCCACAATAAAATCTTCTTTAAACTCTTCACTAGGCTCTCTTAATACAGCTTCATGTAAATTCGGATCAAATTGTTGGCCAACAACTCTCATAGGTGCAACTCCTTGTTGTTTTAAAACTTCCACCAATTGTTTATACAATCCTTGATAGCTTCTATGAAGAGCTTGAGCTTCTTCACTTTCAGGTTTTAATTGCTGTCTTGCTCTCTCAAAATTATCAACGATTGGAAGTATTGCCGTTAAAGTTTTAGAAACAAGTTGAACTTTTAAATCATCTTGATCTCTAGACTGCCTTTTTCTAAAATTATCAAAATCTGCTGAAATTCTTACATATTGATTTTTTAATGTTTCGTGCTCTTTTTCTAGCTGTTCTAACCTTGCATCATTATTTGAAATAGTATTTTTTAATTCTTCAGTATTTATTTCTTCTGAATTTTGTGGAGATAATTCTTCCTTTTCGACTATTTTATCTTCAACAGATAAAGTATCCTCAGGAACACTATCCTGATTAGGAACATCATTTTCTTTAATATCAATATTGTCTGATTGATTTTCAATCATTTTTCTAAAAATTTAATAAAACTATTTTCCAATAAAGTGATGCACAAAACAAGTTGCGGAAGGCCGCACAATTTTTTTAATCTGGAACAAACCTTAATGCTAAGCCGTTATTGCAGTATCTTTTTCCTGTAGGGCGTGGTCCATCATTAAAGACATGCCCTTGATGACCTCCACATCTAGAGCAATGATATTCAGTTCTTGGGACAATCAACTTAAAATCAATCTTGGTTTCAACTGATCCTTGAATCGAATCCCAAAAACTTGGCCATCCTGTGCCACTGTCATACTTTTTATCTGAGAGAAAAAGCGGCAAATCACATCCTGCACAATGAAAAACACCTTTTCTTTTCTCATTATTTAATTGACTACTGAAGGCTCTTTCAGTTCCTTCTTCCCTTAAAACATAATAAGATTCTGGACTAAGCCTAGATTTCCATTCATCTTTTGATAAATTCCACTCTTCTTTAGAAACGAGTGAAGAAGCTAATACTTGCATAGGCTTAAATAATATTTTTAAGATTGACATAGTAGGAATTAGAATAAAAGTTCTTCTTGATAGAAATTGATGCATATATTTAAATCACATAAAAAATAATGAGCTTAACCCAATCTAATTCTATTAAAAATATTCATAAATTAAGTATCGCTCCAATGATGGATTGTACTGATAAACATTTCAGAATGATAATGAGAAAAATTAGTACCGAGGCTCTCTTATATACAGAAATGATTGTAGCCCAAAGTTTAGTTTATTCGAACAAAAAAGAAAAATTTTTAGATTTCAATAATGAAGAACATCCGATATCAATTCAATTTGGTGGAGATGATCCTGAAATCCTTAAAGAGGCTGCCCGAATGGCGGAGGATTGGGGTTATGACGAAATAAACTTTAATGTTGGTTGTCCAAGTCCAAGAGTTTGTTCTGGGAATTTTGGCGCTTCACTTATGAAAGATCCTGAAAAAGTAGCAAAATGCATAGAATCTTTAAAAAATAGCTGCAGCTTACCGGTTACTATTAAACACAGAATCGGTGTAGACAATGATTATAGTTTTATAAATTTGAATAATTTTGTAAGGCACGTCGCAAATGCTGGCGCAGAAAGATTTACAGTTCATGCAAGGAAAGCAATTTTAAAAGGTTTAAATCCAAAACAAAACAGAACCATACCTCCGCTTGAATACGATGTAGTAAAAAAATTAAAAAAATTAAATCCAAAATTATTAATAGAAATAAATGGTGGTTTAACAACTATCGATGAATCGTTGGAAGCCCTAAATCATTTTGATGGTGTCATGATTGGGAGATCAGTATATAAACATCCATTGAGATGGTCTGAAATTGATCAAAAAGTTTATGGGATTAATGCAAAATCCAAAACGGCTTCAAATATTATTTTCTCCTTAATTCCATACATAGAGAGACATTTAAGTAATGGAGGAAACTCTTGGGATATTTGTAAACATCTAATAAATTTAGTTGAAGGAATTCCTAAGGCGAAAATTTGGAGAAATCAAATTTCAAATAAATCCATAAAACAAAAATTAGAAATCGAGTATCTAATAGAATTAACTACTTGGCTTGAAAAAATGGGTTATTAATTTTCTTCGTTTGAAGAATTGCTTTCATTAGAAACCCCCCTTTTTCTTCTACTCCTACCACTTTCATATTCAGCATTTTCAGAAGAGTTTCCATAACTTCTATCCTCCCAACCTTCTGCTCCGGAAGATTTATTACTGTAAGAAGTATTAGATTCAGAATTTGCACCGCCGTAGCCACCGCCGTAGCCACCGCCGTAGCCGCCGCCATTATTTCCACCGCCATAGCCACCTCTTCCTCCTCTTCGAGGTCCACCAGAACCTCTTGGTTCAGCCTTATTAATTCTTAATGGTCTACCCATAAGCTCCGTGCCTTGCAAGCTATCAATAGCTGCAGACTCTGTTGCTTCATCTGCCATTTCAACAAATGCAAATCCTCTTTTTCTACCAGTATCTCTCTCAAGAGGAAGAGAACAATTTACAACCTCACCGAAAGGGGCAAACAACTGTGAAACATCTTCACGCTCTGCGCGGAACGGCAAATTACCAACAAAAATACTCACTTGAAACTCAACAAAGAAAAATTACCAAATTAAAAAAACTACAAAAGTAGTTCCATAACGTTACTCTTATATACTACTTCAAAGCATACCCTTGTTGTAGAAAAATAATTGAGATTCAAATTTACAATCTTTTTTGCCAATTATTTACTTCTTTTTCTACTTGGGCAAAACCTGTTCCACCTTCACTAGTTCTTGACTTAACAACTTTAAAGGGGTCAAGATCCATAAAAACATCCTCATCAAATTCTGGATGAAATTTTTTAAATTCATCAACTTTAAGATTTTTAAATAACATTTTTCTTTCTAAGCAATATTTAACAAGTTCACCCACAACTTGATAAGCAGTCCTAAAGGGAACCTTTTTAGAAACTAAGTAATCAGCCAAATCCGTAGCATTAGAAAAATCATTTCCTACCGAATCAGATAAATTTTTAATATTAAATTCAATTCCTTCATTAATTAAAATAGTCATTGCTTTAATACATGAAGATAACGTCTCTGCAGTGTCAAATATTGGCTCTTTATCTTCTTGGAAATCTTTGTTGTAAGCAAGTGGTACCCCTTTGACCATGGTCAACAAAGCTTGAAGATGGCCATAAACTCTCCCCGTTTTACCTCTTATCAATTCTGGAACATCTGGATTTTTTTTCTGAGGCATTAAGCTACTGCCAGTGGCACATTTGTCTGTTAATTGTGCAAAAGAAAATTCATCTGTAACCCATAAAATTATTTCCTCTGAAATTTTACTTAAATGTGACATTACCAATGCAGATGCAGACGCAAACTCTATACAAAAATCTCTATCACTTACCGCATCAATACTATTTTTATATATCTTGTCAAAACCCAATTCTGCAGCGGTAAAGTTCCTATCTATTTTTATTTTTGTACCAGCCAATGCTGCTGCTCCTAATGGGGAAATATTAACTCTTGATCTTACTTCTTTAAACCTTTCACGATCTCTTTGAAGCATTTCTAAATAAGCCAATAAATGATGAGCTAACGATAATGGTTGTGCTCTTTGCATATGCGTATATCCAGGAATTAAGGTATAAATATTTGACTTCGCAAGATTTAAGAAAGATTTTTGCAAATCAATTATTAAAATTTCAATGTTGTCAATCTCTTTTCTCAGCCACAATCTTATGTCAGTACCAACTTGATCATTTCTACTTCTGCCTGTATGTAATTTTTTTCCAGTTTCACCAATTAAACTTATTAGTTTTTCTTCAATACAATAATGAATATCTTCAGAAGGAGGATTAGGATAAAATTTACCTTCCAAATACTCAACTTTTATTAGCTTAAGACCATTAATAATTTGCAAAGTTTCAGAAGATGATAAAACCTGAGTTTTACCAAGCATTTTTGCATGAGCAATAGAGCATTCTAAATCTTCTAAAATAAGTTTTTTATCAAAACTAATTGAAGCATTAAACTTTTCAATGAATGGATTTAGTGTATTATCGAATCTTTTACTCCATACTTTTGCCATATCAATTAATAACTCTTATATCTCTAATAAAGCATTTTTTTCTTTTAGTGACAAAATTTCTATTTCAATTTGAAAATAACTATGGATGCATCATCTTCTAGATGTCTATTTTGACCTGTAAATTCATCTAATTTTTTAAATAATTTATTTAATATTTCTTGAGATGTATAGGATTGCTTGCATAATTTTGTAAGAATTTTAATTAACCTTTCCTCATCAAATCTTTCTCCTAGAGAATTAGAAGTATCGATTACTCCATCGGTATAATATAAAACTAAATCATTTTCATTCAACTTTATTTCAGAACAATTATATTCAGCATCTTTTTGAAGTCCCAAAACGAATCCATCTGCATCTAATTTTATAATTTTCTGTTCTGAATTTTTCCAAAGCAAAGGAGGATTATGAGCTGCATTGGCGTATCTTAATTTTTTAGTTCTGGGGTCATAATCTGAGTAAAATAATGTCACGAATCTATTCGATTGATCTAAATCATTTATTGCTAGTTGATTCAAATCATGCAAAATCCTATCTGGAGGTAAACCTGTAAGAACTTCTGCACGAAGCATTCCTCTCAGCATAGTCATTAGCAAACCTGCTGGTATACCCTTACCCATAACATCACCTATTACTAAGGCCCATCTAGCTTTTTCTTTTCTTTTTTCTGAAATATTAGTCTTTAAGCACATAAAATCGTAATAATCGCCGCCAAGTTGAAGAGCAGGTCTACAGTGCGCAGCTAGGTCGACTCCATAAATATCTGGGCAATAATCTGGTAGTAATTGGGACTGTATTTCAGCTCCCGTAGATATTTCTCTATCTACATTCTCATGCTTCTTTTTTGTTTTTATTAAGCAGTAATTTTCTAATCCAAGAGCAAGGCAATTTAAAATAAAGTTAAAATTACTATCTTCAAGTATCGATTGACTAGTTACAGATTTGCTAAAAACGTAAACAAATCCTCTACATTTTCCTCGAGATAATACTTTTTCTTTCTCAATTTTATATTCTTTAAATTTATTTTTTAGGGAATTTTCAAATGTTTTAGTATCTTTTATTTTAAAGTTTTTCGAGAAATTAAATTGATTAAAAAAAATACTAATTTCTTCTTGAATTTTTAAATATTCATTATTAGAAGAAATTTTTATGTTTTCATGCCATATTTCACCCGTATCGTTTAAAGGAATAATTAATATTATATTTTCATTAAAAATATGTTTTAAAATTAAGCATATATAATCAAGTAATTTATTTATATTTGAAAAAGATTTTAGATAGTAAGATAATGAAGATGAAATTTCAGCAAATTTATATTTATCTTCTAAAGATGCTATAGATTTATTGTCTAAAAATTTTTGGATAAATTTGTTTGTAAATAATTTTTCTTTTTGATTATTTGTCACAACAAATTTAATAGATAAATATGTTTTAACATTAAATTTTAATTTTTAAAAAATTTTAATTAAATATTCATTTATCGGCAATCATTGCTTCTACAAATTCATAACTGTTAAAAGGTCTCAAATCTTTTATACCTTCTCCTGCTCCAATAAATCTTATTGGCAAATTAACTTCTTCAGAAACAGCTAAAGAAACACCACCTCTAGATGTACCATCTAATTTAGTGATAATTGCTCCGGTTAAATTTGCAGATTTAGCAAAACTTTTTGCTTGTTTTAAACCATTTTGACCTTGACTTGCATCTAAAACTAATAATGATTCAACCATTGCATCTGGTACCTTTTTATCAATAATTTTTTTTATTTTTGCTAGTTCATCCATCAAATTGTTTTTTGTTTGCAATCTTCCTGCTGTATCAACTAACAATAAGTCAATATTTCTTTTTTTTGCAGAATTAATTGCATCAAAAACTACAGCAGCTGGATCAGCATTTTTTGATTGATTAGATATAACATCAACATTGCTCCTCTCACCCCAAACTTTCAGTTGTTCAACCGCTGCAGCTCTAAAAGTGTCAGCAGCAGCTATCAAGGTTTTGTAATTACTTTTCGCTGACAGATATGCTAATTTTCCTAAGGTAGTAGTTTTCCCAACACCATTAACTCCTACTAAAAGCCAAACATTTAACTTACCCTTTTGAGGTACTAAAAGATCAGTACCTGAATTTTTTATTGGTTTATCGATAATTAATTTTAATTCCTTCTTAAGGAATTTTATCCCTGCTTCTCCCCCAACAACTTCTTCATTTAATTTTTTTCTGAGAGAGCCCATAACCTTATCAGTTGAATCAATACCAACATCAGCTCTTATTAATAGAGTCTCTAATTCATCAAGAGATTCAGGAGTTAGGGGATCATCTCCCAATTTATCCAACAATTCAGTAACAAATCCTTTTCTTGTTTCTTCTAATCCTTTTCTTAATTTAGTTAGCCAATCAATTTCATCTATCGAAATTTGATTTATTTTCTTTCCTTGAGCAGCTAAAACCATTGCTGACCACGTAAAATTATCATCAAAATCTCCTAGTTCAGGTTCAGAAAGATTTTTTGGCGATTCAGAAAGATTCTCTTTACTCTCAATATCAATTAATTCCTGTTTTTGCTCTTCTTGATT